>QHPA01000294.1 GCA_003218935.1 Verrucomicrobiota bacterium | reverse complement strand
GAAAAACGAATGGTCCTCGTGCTGCATCAGCATTTGATCCCAGCCGCTTCTCTCGCTCGGGTTCAATAGCTGAAAGTCCGGGCGATGCTTGGCTCCCGTTCGCACCGACGGGAGCAGCGGCGAGGATTCAAAGTTGGTCCTAGCCGACGGGTTCATAAGCCAGTTTGTCCTTTTCCAACTCGGCCTTCACTCCGGAACTTACCGCCTGTATCTGATCTGCGCTCAACTCCGGGAACATTGGCAGCGATAAAAACTCCTCCGCGCACCGTTCAGCAACCGGAAACGATCCTTTCGTGTATCCCAGGAAGCGGTATGCCTCCTGAAGATGCACCGGAACGGGATAATGGATCCCGCACGCGATTCCCCGCCCGGCCATCGCCTGCAAAATCCGATCGCGGGTGCGGCAGCGAACGGTATAGACATGGTAAACGTGACGCGCGTAACCCGCCTCGACGGGCGTGATCAAGTCTTCAAAGTCAGCGAGCTGTTGGTTGTAGGATCGAGCGTGGGCGCGTCGGGTATCGTTTGCCTTCGACAAATACCTCAGCTTCACGCGGAGCACCGCTCCTTGAATCCCGTCCATCCGGGCATTCCAGCCAATCAAAGCGTGATGGTACTTCTTTGCCTGCCCATGATCCCGCAGCATTTGGATCTTATTCGTCAACTCCTCGCTGTTCGTGACAACCGCGCCGGCTTCCCCGAGGGCGCCCAGATTCTTGCCGGGGTAAAAGCTGAAGCAACCGCAGATCCCAAGCGAGCCCGCCCTCCGGCCTTTATATTCGGCGCCATGCGCCTGGCATGCGTCCTCGATCACCGGTAATCCGTGCCGTCGCGCAATTTCAAGAATCGGATCCATGTCCGCCACCTGGCCAAACAAATGGACCGGGATAATCGCCTTCGTGCGACGCGTAATGGCGCGTTCCAGGAGATTCGGATCCAACGTGTAGGTTCGTTCGTCAATATCGACAAATACCGGCTTCGCACCGCAGAAGCTGATCGCCTCCGCCGTAGCCATGAAGGTCATCGGAGCGGTGATCACTTCATCCCCGGCGCCGATCCCGAGTGCCAGCAGGCTCAACCAAAGCGCATCCGTTCCGTTGCCGACCCCAATGGCATACGAAGCCCCGCAAAACGCAGCGAAGTTATTATTTCTTTCTATTTCTTTCGCGGAAGCATCGTCAGTACTTTCGCGGGATTGTCAACCACTGCGCCGTAAGGCGGCACGTCTTTGGTCACTGCACTACCGGGCCGCGACGATCGTGTATTCTCCCACCGTCATCCCGCAAAGCAACCTCGCGCTGGAACCAATCGAATCCCGCTTCTTGACCAGAGTCGGGAACGCACTTCCCGTCTGCCTCCATCTGCAGTCTGAGAGGACCGGTTTCATAGTGGAGCATGGTCGCCGCTTGGATGTGACCTCTCGATGAGCCACTCGCCGGCATGCAGGCGGACTTCGTCCTCGTCAATTCGCGCTCGCCGCGATTGATCTGTGCGGGAGTGAGTTGTCACTCTTCATTTTTTGCTGAGCCGGCAAGCGCGGAACCGCGCCCCGGCCTCACCAAGCAACCCATTGGCCAGGAGCAGCTGAACAATCCACCCCGGCCTGATTTTGCGTGTCCGACGGCATAGTCATGGAAGCAATGCCGCGCGCTCTGATATCGTTGCCGCGCGACTGCCGGCAGGTTTCCTTCCGATCGGATGAAGCTCCAAAATACATAGGGCAGAGTCGGCTTGAGCATGGTGGTAGGCAGGTCCGGTCCTGTCACCCAAATCAAATCCACCGTCAAAGAAAAGAGGTGGTAAGGCAGAGTTTCTATTCACAGCTCCTGTTGCAGCCACTGCGGCACGTAACGTCGGTACTTGTTTAGCACCACCTTCGCCCTGACCTGCGATTCCGCCAGCATCGATTCGGCCTGTTCGACGACGTAAGAATTCGTCTTCTCCGATTCAACCACCAGCAGGACCAGATCCATAAAGGCCGCCACTCTCGGCGTGATGCTGGTTTGACTGATGGCGGGCATATCAAAAATGATATAGTCGTAATCGCTCATCTTCAGTTTCGGTACCAGATTCGTGAATCGTTTCGGCAAAACACGGGGAAGCTTTTCTGTCGTTCCGTTTAATGATGCCAGGTATAAATTCTGCCCGATCAGGGCAGGGTCCCTTTTTCCGCTTTCCAGCGCATCGGAAAGGCCGCAAGCCGCTTTGCCGTTGTAGAACGGATGGGCCGCTCCTTGCTCCAGGTTCATATCGCACAGAAGAACATTCCCGGCGCCCGTCTCCGAAAGTGTCGCTGCCAGACCGGCCGCTGTGGAGGTGACTCCGGCGCCCCTCGAACAACTGGTCACCGCAACCAGTTTCGGCTTATGGGCCATGTTGTTGACCTCAAAATAGGTGACGAGCCGATCCCGCAACGCTTCGTAGTAGGCCCCCAATCCGCGCCGCGTCTCCCAAGGCGCGATCTGCCCGCCGCTTGCTTTGCCCGAAGCCCTGGTCTGCTCCGCGCCAGGCGCCGCTCCGCTCTGCTGGTTCGGCCAGCCCCTCTCCGCTGGCAGGTAAACCTCCCGCCCAGGCCCCAATCGAGGCGCGTGTCCGTTCCGCGACAAATACGGGATCGTCAGAAAAAGAGGCAGGCGCAGTTTCGTCCTGATCTCTTCCGGACGCCTCACAGAGCGATCGAGAACCAGCTCGATAATGAACCCCAGCGCGATGCCGCCAAAGGCTCCGAAGACCAGGGCAACGGCCGCCAACTTAAGCGTCTTCTTGTTCTCTCTGAACGGAGGAGACGGCTCCTGCACCACGCCGATGTTGGAAAATCTTCCCGCTCCAAGGTTCTCCACCACTCGCGATTGTTCCCAACTGACCTGGTAATAATGATAGTTCGTATTCAGCAAAATCCGCTGCCTTTCCAATTGAGTTATTTCCGGCTCGGCAGCTTCCACCTTGGCGGCTTCGGCGCGCATTTTATCCAATTGCTCATTTAGCACCTTAATCTTGGCCTCCAGCGCTCTAATCTTCTTGGAGGCTTCGAGCAGCGGATCCGTCATCGCTACACCCGGCCCCGCCTGAGTGCCGCCGCTGGCCGTCGGTAAATTAAGTCTGGTTAATTGCGGGTATTCCTCTACCAGTCTCCTTTTCTTCTGTTCCAGCTCAGCGATGCCCTTACGCACTCCTTTCACAAAATCGCTCGTCTCGGCGTAACCACTCGTCAGATAGTCATTTTCCTTTTTAAGAAAGGACTCCACCCGCGCGCTCAGGGCGTTGTACTCCTCCACTTGGTGCGGCGGAACTTTTTCCTCAGCCATGGTCGCGGCAGCACTGGAGTTCGTATTCGACAGCGGCGCTTTTCCAGGCTCTTCCAGCATCGCCTTTTGCTCGGCCAGTTCCGCCATCGCGCTGAACAGTTCCGCCCCGGTCTTCGACATCCGATCCGCATACGCCTTCTTTGTGTCCTCCACCGACACCACCCCGATGCTCTGCTTTAGCTCACGCAACCTGTCTTCGGTCTCTTTCAGCTCGTTCCCCAGCGCGACGGTTCTGTTTGAAAGAAAATCATTAAAAACACCCGGAGCCAGGTGCAGTTTAAAGTGCCGATCCAGATAATTGGTGATCAGTTGGCTCAACACAGGCTGAACCAGCTCAGCATCCGGATGCTGAAAGATCACACGGATAACGCTGCTCTTGCCGGGTGCTTCGGTATGTATATTCCCTTGGATCACCAGCGCCGCCCGGATTCGATTCGTTTCCCCGCCGGCTTTTCCCAATTTTCCCAATATCCTATCCGCACCTACGCTGTCGGCCACCTGCTGGGCCAGGTCAAAGCTGCCCAGCATTTCCATCTCCCCATTGATAATGCTGGAGCCCCCCGGATCTGGAGACTTGAGCTGGGAATCCATGGCCGTCGGACTCAATGATCGCCCCTCGTTTTCCAGCACGTAGCGCACCAGCAGTTTGGCCTCCGACTGATACACCGGCCCCTTGACTTATGCCGGAACACGACATAGTAAAAGAATCTCAGATCCAGGCTGGCAGGCGGAGCCGCTCCGGCTTCACCCTTTATGATGTTTGGTTCGGAATTCATCAGGTGCGACGTAAGTGCTTGCGGTTAAGTATTTACCAGTACTTGAACACAAAGGGCTGCATATTACTTCTTTCGCGGAAGCATCTTCAATACCTTCGCAGGATTGCCAACCACTACGCCGTAGGGCGGGACGTCTTTGGTCACTACACTACCGGCTCCGACGATCGCGTATTCTCCCACGGTTATACCGCAAAGCAAGGTCGCACTCGAACCAATTGAAGCCCCCTTCTTCACGAGGGTCGGAACGCATTTCCAGTCCGACTCAGTCTGCAGCCGCCCCTCCCCATCAGTCGAGCGAGGATAAAGGTCGTTAATGAAAGTCACGTTGTGGCCGATGAAGACTTCCTCCTCCAGTGTCACGCCTTCACAGATAAAGCTGTGGCTGGAAATCTTGCAGCGGCTCCCGATTTTCGCGCCCTTTTGAACTTCCACGAACGCGCCAACCTTTACCTCGTCGCCAATCTCACAGCCATAAAGATTGGTGAAACCATAAAGCCGCACGCCTTTGCCCAACTTTACGTCCGTTGCGATTCGCTGGAAAAGCTGCCTGACAGGTTTCGTGCGCCGCCTCATGCACAAACCAATTCCGACTTACGCGCCGTTCGCTCCCTGGGCGCGTTTGTGAGAGAAGTCCCGTTGCGGGTCTCGGAGATTTCAACGGCGGCACCGTTGCGTTTCAAAGACGCGGACGCCGCTTCCAGTATCTCAACCAGTTCCAGGCCTCTCCGGCCGTTGGTCAGGGGCGTTTTGCCGTTGCGGATACAATCCAGGAAATGCTGGCATTCCACTTTAAGCGGCTCTTCCTGCTTGAGGTACGGCACGTACAAATCGCCGTAGTGGTACGAATACTGGAACTCGGCAAAGCTGTCGTAGTGTGGCGGAACTTCAACGCGCACATCGAATATTTTAATCTTCTCCAATGGCGCAACATCGTCGTAAACGATCATCCGCTTTGAACCGACAATGGTCATCTCGCGCACTTTCCGCGGGTCCAGCCAACTGCTCTGAATCATAGCCGAACGATGTTTCCGAAACGTCAGATGAATGTTCGTCAAGTCTTCGACTCCCGGCGTGATATGGGCCTCCCCGCGACAATTTACGCTGACCGGAAGCTCCTCCAGGACGTGAAGAATGATGGAGATATCGTGCGGCGCCAGGTCCCAGGCCACGTTGATATCCTTCTGAAAGAGTCCCAGGTTCAGCCGGCGCGAACTGATGTACCGGATATCACCGATCTCACCGCGATCCACGATTTCTTTGATCTTTTTGACCGCGGGCGAATAGAGAAACGTATGTCCTACCATCAAAACCAACCCCTTTTCCTGCGCGATTTGGATCAGTTCCTCGCACTCTTCGGCTGAGGACGCCATTGGTTTTTCAATTAACGTGTGTTTGCCCGCCAGCAGACTGGCTTTCGCCATCGCGTAATGGAATCTGACCGGCGTCGCGATGATCACCGCGTCGAGTTCCGCCCCGTTGAGCAGATGGCCGAAATCCTTGTGTCCCTCCACCTCTGGATACAGTGACTTCAGGTGGGCCAGCCGCGCTTCGCTGGTGTCGCACATCAACTTCAGGTTGCACTCGGGCAGTTGACGAAAATTCCGGACTAGATTGGGCCCCCAATACCCGCATCCTACAACTCCGACGCTTATTTGATTTTTCATATGCCCTTGAGAGTACCGTCTTGTTGAGTGAGTAATCGTGTTCTTCGACTCGCTCGGGTTTCACGAACCTGCATGATCAGAGCGGGAATCGTCTTTAAGATGATCTTGGTATCCAGCCACGACGACTTGTTCCTCACGTACGCAATGTCGAGCTTGATCATCTCGTTAAACGTTGTTTTGTTTTTGCCGCTCACCTGCCACAGGCCCGTGAGTCCCGGCAGCGTGTCCAACCTCTCCTTTTGCCACGGAAGATAATGCTCGTATTCGTATGGAATGCACGGTCTGGGCCCCACAATGCTCATCTCCCCACGCAAAACGTTCAGGAGCTGAGGCAGTTCATCCAGACCAGTGGAACGCAGGAGCGCGCCCAGTGGGATCAACCGGGAATCGCCTTTGGCATCAATCTTCGTCATGGGCTGTTCCGAGTGAATCAGCTCTTTGAGATAGTTTTTGTGAACGTTGCTGTCTGCGCCGGCTTTCATGGATCGGAATTTCAAACAGGTGAAACGGCTCCCGCGGTAGCCCACGCGCTCCTGGCGGAAAAGAACCGGCCCTTCGGATAAAAGTTTGATCCACAGCCCAATGATCAAAACCAGCGGCACCAGCACGGGAAGGGCGAATAAAAGACACGCGATATCTAAAGCACGCTTCCAAGTCGGTATCCCGCGGGAACGCACGGTGGCCATATTTTCTTCCCAAACAAATTCCAAAATGTCTTTCACGAGGATGCTTGAAACGCTCTTCGGCAAAAACTATGAAAGCCCATTTAGCTCCTTCCGTACCAGCCCTGAATAAAACTATCAACCCCTTGATTCTCAGCAACAAATGTGATCCTCTTTCACATCAATCGACTCATTGAGCATAGGTTTGAATTGATTATGCAATGCACTTGCACTTCAAAGTTCGTTTGAGGCCCCTGATGGAAGCGACAGATTTTTCATAACAATAACGCTTGCCAATAGTTGTGGCAGCCCTCCCGGTTGGTTGATTGCCCTTCCTGAAAAATAAACGCCTGCGTCGCGAATGAAGCTGCGGTCCGACTCCGAACGATAACTACCAAACGCATCCTCGCCTGAACTCAGAACTTCTTTTCCGGCACGTACACGATGTCGGAAGGTCTCAAGGGAAGAAGCAGGCTGCTCTTTCCTTCGAGCACGCGTTTGAGGTTCCGGATGATGTGCTTCAGTTGACCGTCTTCGTACCGGAGGACAACCACGGCTCGCATATTGGCTTTGAGAGGATCGAAGCCTCCCGCCTCCATAATCGCCTCGAGATCTGTAATGGGCCGATCAACCTGAATCTTTCCAGGATGCAACACAGATCCGGTCACAAAGACCGGATAAGCAGATGATTGCACCGTTACGGAAATCTGATTCAACGAAAGTTGCGGTTCGTAGAGCTTGAGCAGTTCTTTTTCCAACTCCGCCGGCGTTTTCCCCGCTGCAGCCACCTCGCCGACCAACTGCAGACTAATTGTGCCGTCGCGACGAATGGGTTGGGCAGTTACGTTGAGATTGGGTGAACCCGGAAAAGAGATCGATAACGACCACAACACAAACGAGGGCTGAGAGCCTTGCCAGTGGCTTTAGCCAGTTCAATCGGGTATTTCCTTCCAGGCATTCCTTGGCCAGGGCGGCGCCAGTTGAATGGATTTTCATTGTTTTCATCGCCGGTTCTTGGGCGTTCCCCAGACCTTCGCGGCGCGGCTTCGATCAACGCAGCATACGGAGTCTATTAGCTTCATCAACATTTTAATCGTTATTCTCCACTCAATTTCATCTTTGCGAGTCGGACAATTTCCAGGTTGGACTCAGCCGTCGGCTGAATTTCTAACGCCCTTTCGGCAGCGGCCTGTGCGGTCCGCCAATCTACGAGATGCACCCCACGGAGGGCCATGCCGTATTTTTGGTGATTTTGTCTATTGTCGGCGACTCGGCAAAGACTTAGTTTAGCCTGCGTGGACCCCGTGTCATAGAAAGTTCTTGCGTTATGCTAAAAGTCTCCGGCAAAGGCTCCATTACCACCTGTGACGGCATCACGCGACGCGACTTCCTGCAGGTCGGCATGCTGGGCGCCCTCGGCTTCACGCTCTCCGACCTCACCGCGCTTCAAGCCCAAGGCGCAGTCGCCCAGGGGAATGACCGGAAATCGGTGATCCTGATCTTCAATCTGGGCGCGCCGAGCCAATTGGACACCTGGGACATGAAACCCGACGCGGCGCGCGAGATCCGCGGGCCGTTCAAACCGATCAGGACCAATAATCCCGACATCCAGATCTCCGAGATTTTCCCGCTGCACGCGAAGATTGCGGACAAGTTCTCGCTGGTCCGCACCTGTTATCACACGGCCGCAGCGGTGCACGACACCGGTCATCAGATGATGCAAACCGGGCGGCTCTTTACGGGCGGAGTCAACACGCCGCACGCCGGTTGTGCGCTCGAGTATCTCAAAGGCCGGCGCAACGAACTGCCCGCCCACGTTATTTTGCCCGAACCGATGGGACCAACCGGCGGCAACCTCCCGCACGGCCAGGACGCCGGTTTCCTCGGCAAAGGGTTTGACCCGTTCGTGCTCAACGCCGACCCTTCGAAGAAGGATTTCAAGGTGCCCGACCTGCTGCCGCCGAGCGAAATCGGCGAGGTGCGATTGCAACGTCGGAAGGAATTGCGAGACATCGTGGATCAAACGGTCAAAAACTTTGAAGCCAGTCCGAACGCCCAATTGATGGATTCCAGTTTTGCCTCGGCGTACCGGCTGATGACCAGCGCGAAAGCGCGCGAGGCGTTCGACCTGACGAAGGAGCCGGAGAAAGTCCGTGAACGTTACGGGCTGACCCGGTTTGGACAATGTTGCCTGCTCGCGCGGCGTTTGATTGAAGCCGGCGTGCGCTTCGTCACGATCAACACCTTCATCACCGTCTTCGATGAAATCACCTGGGACATTCACGGCTCGAAACCGTTCACGTCGATCCAGGGCATGAGGGAGATCGTCGCGCCGATGTACGACGCGGGTTACAGCGCTTTGATTGAAGACCTCTCTCAGCGCGGCATGCTCGACAACACGCTGGTCTGCAACCTCGCCGAGTTCGGTCGCACGCCGAAGATCAATCCCGCCGGCGGGCGCGATCATTGGCCGCAATGCTGGACGGTCTATTTCGCCGGTGGCGGCGTGAAAGGCGGACGCGTCGTCGGCAAGAGCGATGAAATCGGCGCTTATCCGGTCGAGCGTCCCGTCTCTCCTGCGGAGGTGGTGGCCACCATCTACCACAGCCTCGGCCTTGACCTGAGCACCGAGTTGCCAGGTCCCAACGGACGCCCCTTCCCGCTCGTGAACTACGGCACGCAAGCGATCAAAGAATTGTTTTGAAGACCCGCGAATCACGCTAAGGACGCTAAAAACTCAGACCCAGTGTGTCCGACCTGATCTACAAACAAGCAAGCTGCGCGATCGCCGATTTTTTTAAGTTATGAGCTTTTCGCGTCCTTTAGCGTGTTTCGCGGGCAGTCTCCTTCTTGCTCTTCCCGGCAGGACGACCGAATCAACCGCCACCGCGCTCACAATCACAAACATCACCTTCCGCAACCACGTCCAGCCGGTGCTCGCCAAAATGGGTTGCAGTTCCGGAGCGTGCCACGGCGCCGCTGCGGGACAAAACGGATTCAAACTTTCACTCCGCGGCTATGACGACGAGGGCGATTACCTCACACTGACGCGCAACGCACTCGGACGCCGGATCATCCCAGCCGATCCCGGTCGCAGCTTGCTCCTCCTCAAACCGACAACCACACTTCCGCACAAAGGCGGCAAGCGTTTCGAGGTCGGCTCGCTGGAATATCGCGTCCTCGCCGAATGGATCGCCGCCGGGGCGCCCGGACCGAAGACAGACGATCCGCGCATTGAGCGGATCGAAATCCTGCCGGAACATTTAGTTCTCAAACCGGCAGCCGGCCAGCAACTCATCGTCCACGCCTGGTTTAGCGACGGCCACAGCGAGGACGTTACGCGCTGGGCCAAATACTCGGCCGCGAATGCGTCGGTCGCGCAGGTCGACGACAACGGCAAGGTGCAAGTGGTCGGCAACGGTGGAGGCGCGATCACTGCGTGGTATCTGAGCCGCATCGCGATTGCATCGGTCACGATTCCTTACACGAACAAAGTCTCGCCCGCGGCTTTCGCCAAAGCGCCGAAACGGAACTTCATTGACGAACTCGCGATCGAGAAACTGCAAAGCCTCAATTTGCCGCCTTCCCCGCGTTGCAGCGACGAGGAATTTATCCGGCGCGCGTTTCTCGACACCCTCGGCGTGTTGCCGACCGCCGGAGAGGTCCGCGCGTTCCTGGCCGAGACGGGCGACGGGAACTCGCCCCTCACCCCGTCCCTCTCCCCTCGGAGGGGAGAGGGTGGCCGGAGGCGGGGTGAGGGGACGGCTTCGAAACGCGACCAACTCATCGAATCGCTCCTGCAACGGCCCGAGTTCGTTGATTACTGGACTTACAAATGGTCCGACCTGTTGCTGGTTCAAAGCAAAAAGCTGAAAGCGCCGGCCATGTGGTCCTATTACAACTGGATTCGGAACAACGTCGCTGCCAACACGCCTTGGGATGTCTTCGTCCGAAAAATCCTGACCGCCCAGGGCAGCACGCTCGAAAATGGCGCCGCTAATTTTTACGTCCTGCACGAAGACCCGCGCCTGATGGCCGAGACGACGAGCCAGGCGTTCCTTGGCATGTCCGTCAACTGCGCCAAATGCCACAACCATCCGATGGAGAAATGGACCAACAAACAGTATTACGAATTCGCCAACCTGTTCGCCCGCGTCCGCGCCAAAACCGGAGCGAACGATGGCGATGACATTATTTTCGTTTCGAACAGCGGCGACATCGTCCAGCCCCTGACCGGCAAACGGCAACCGCCCGCTCCGCTCGACGGCAATCCGCTTCCATTCGATGACCCGCAGGATCGTCGCGAAGCTCTGGCCGACTGGCTCACCTCGCCCAATAATGCGTACTTCAGCCGCTCGATTGTGAACCGCATCTGGGCAAATTTTTTCGGCGTTGGAATCGTGGACCCGGTGGATGACCTGCGCGCGACCAATCCGGCCAGCAACGAAAAACTTCTCTCCGCCGTCGCGAGGTATCTGGCCGACCAAAAGTTCGACCTCAAAGCGCTCATGCGCGCCATTCTCCAGTCGGAGACCTATCAACGCAGCAGTTCGCCGCTGCCGGGGAACGCGACGGACTCGCGCTTCTACGCCCGTTACTATCCGCGCCGGCTCATGGCGGAAGTGCTGCTCGACGCCTGCTCTCAGGTGACCGGCGTCCCGACCGAGTTCCGGACCGACCTGCGCAACGAGAACCGCGGCCTCGGCGAGAAATATCCGCTCGGCTTCCGCGCCATTCAGCTTCCCGACACGAAGATCGCCTCCTATTTCCTGAAAACCTTCGGCCGGCCCGACCGCGAGAAGACCTGCGAATGCGAACGCACCGCCGAACCCAACGTCGCGCAAATGCTCCACATCGCCAACGGCGACACGCTCAACGAGAAGCTCATGGCCAAAGACAATCAGATCACCAAACTTCTCGCCGAGAAAATCCCGGCGGAGAAGATCGTTGAGGAAGCCTACCTGAGTTCGTTATCACGTTTCCCAACGGCAGGGGAGAAGAAAAAGATTCTTAACGTGCTTGAGGACGCCAAAGAAGGCGAACAACGTCCGTTGATCGAGGACATGTATTGGGCGCTGCTCAGCAGCAAGGAGTTTTTGTTTAATCATTAGAGTTTAGCCCGTCCGACCAAATGCCAGCAGAGCGCCAGTTCTTTTCAGTAGAAGATGGTCTGACTATCGAGAAGAGATGGCATTTGGAAGAGCCAACACACTTGAAATCCGCACAGCCGTTGGACTTCTGGCGAGATAGAATTGACAACGATTGTCATGTCTTTCGGATAGCCGAGAGCCTTCACGACATAATAGTGTCCGCGAGTGTTCGGGAGACTCTCATCAGCACCGGTGTAACTGGAGTCACGTTTCATGAAGTGTAATGACGAATCGGTGAGAAAAACGCTCGCCCTCACCATGGCCCTCTCCCCCAGGAGAGGGGATTCACTATCCCCGCGCTGGGAAGGGCCACTAAAAGGTCGGTCGTTCCGGACTGCTCGCCCGCTTCTCCCTCTCCCTGGGGGAGAGGGCCGGGGTGAGGGCGAGCGTCTGATCCCACTGCCTACTTGCGGTTTAGCCAGGCCGGAGTCCCGCCGACGAAGTGCGGCAGCAGGTACTAAACGAGTTTCAACTTCACTTTCCAGACCAGAGTGATATGCGAGATCAAGACCTCACACGCCGCAGTTTTGTGAAACATTCCTTGGCCGTCGCTGGTCCAGCGATGCTTGCCGCAAGTGCGCTACCGCTCGCGGCAGCCGAACCGGAATCAGGCGCGACACGCAAGCTCAAGGTCGTTTGTGTGGGCGGCCATCCGGACGATCCTGAATCCGGGTGCGCCGGAACGTTGACGCGTTACGCGCAACTCGGCCACTCCGTGACGATCATTTATCTCACCCGCGGCGAGCGCGGCATCTCCGGCAAGTCGCTCGATGAAGCCGCCAGGATTCGCTCCGCCGAGTGCGAAGCCGCCTGCAAAATCATGGGCGCGAAGCCGGTTTTCTTTGGCCAGATCGATGGCGCCACCGAGCTGAACAAGGCGCACGTGGACACGATGACGAAACTTCTTTCCGCCGAAAGTCCCGACGTGGTGTTCACGCACTGGCCCATTGACACTCACATGGACCATCAGGTGGCCAGCTTTCTGACGATCCGCGCCTGGATGGCCCTGCGAAAACCGCGCCTCTACTTCTTTGAAGTCAACAGCGGCAGCCAGACGGAGGGTTTTCTGCCCAACACCTACGTGGACATCACGTCCTTGGTCGAAAAGAAGAAGGCCGCGCTGTTCGCCCACGTCAGTCAGGACGGCGAAGGCATCTGGCGTCAACACCACGAAGTCATTGCGAACTGGCGCGGGCGCGAGGCCGGTGTCAGTGCGGCGGAAGCCTTCGTCCACTTGAGCCGCGACAGTCAAACCACAAAACTTCCCGGGGTATGATTCGTCGTGCAAAAATTCCGGGGAGCGCAAGAACCCACCCCGCTACGCGCGTCGCCTTCACGGTCGTCACCCTCCTCTTGTCCGCCGTCACCGTCCGCTCCGCCGAACCGCCGGATTATTCCGCCATTGACGCGATCTTCACGGAATATTGCCTCGATTGCCACGGCTCGACCGAGCCGGAAGCGAAACTGATCATGGAATCGCACCAATTGCTGATGAAAGGCGGCGAAAGCGGAAGGACGGCAAGAAACTGATTATGCCGCCGGGAAAAAAACGCGAAAAACTCAAGCCGGAACAAATTGCGCTCATTCGGGCCTGGATTGACGCCGGAGCCAAACCGCCGGCGGAAGTGAAAATCCGGGAGTTGATCACGCCGAAGATCGAACCAAAGACTTCACCGCGCAAAGCGGTGAACGCGATCGCTTACCTGCCCGCCCATAAACTCATCGCTCTCGCCCGCTATGGAGAGGTCGAGTTGCGTTCGGCCGCGACGCGCGCCGTTGTCCGCACCCTCAAAGGGCATCGTGGCAATGTGAATGCCGTGACGTTTTCACCCGACGGCAAATTCCTGTTCGCTGCCGGCGGCGAAGCCGGATGGTTTGGCGAGGCCAGGCAATGGGACCTTAACGACGGCAATTTGTTTTACGTGTTTGAAGGCCATAAGGACGCGATCTATTCCCTGGCGGTCTCGCCGGACGGCAAAATGCTCGCCACTGGCGGCTACGACCAGAAAATCAAGCTGTGGAATGTCGGGACCGGCGAGGAAATCAAAACCCTTTCCGGCCACAACGGCGCGGTGTTCGGTCTGGCTTTCCGTCGAGACGGAAAGATTCTCGCCAGCGCCAGCGCCGATCGCACGGTGAAACTCTGGGACGTGGCGACGGGCGAACGGCGCGACACGCTTTCCCAGCCGCTCAAGGAGCAATACGCCGTCGCGTTCAGTCCCGACGGCGCTCGGCTCGTCGCGGGCGGCGTGGACAATCGAATCCGTGTCTGGCAAATCAGCGAGACCGCGGCGGAAA
>QHPA01000540.1 GCA_003218935.1 Verrucomicrobiota bacterium | reverse complement strand
TGAAACTCGTCCTGCCGCGCGCGTGGATTACATCGAATTCTTCGACCCGGAAATATTTCAACCGGTGGCGAACGTGGAATGCGGCGCGCACGTGGCGCTGGCGGTGTTTGTGGGAAAGACGAGGTTGATTGATAATGGGCGACTTTGAGTCGTTGAATCGTTAAAAACGTTAAATCGTCGAGGCAATCTTGAGCGTCACGATTCAACCGGGTAACACTTTAACGAATAACGCAGCGATAATTGACGAATGAAGCAATTCGATTTTCTCGTCCTCGGCAGCGGCATCGCAGGCTTGACCTTCGCGTTGAAAGTCGCGCCGCACGGGCGCGTGGCCATCATCACGAAGAAAAACCGCGCCGAGTCGAATACGAACTATGCACAGGGCGGCATCGCGGCGGTCACGCGAATCGCGGAATTGATCGAGTTGGGGATGAAGTTTTCCGAGCGGGAAGGCCCGGGACCGAACGGCGCTCGCGAGCTGGACCTGGGTCGGGAAGGGGGACACTCGAAGCGCCGCATCCTGCACGCCAAGGATGTCACCGGCCGGGAAATTGAGCGCGCGTTGCTCTCGGCCATCGCGCAGCGGCCGAACATTGAAACCCTTGAAAACCATATTGCCATCGATCTGATTACCACGCAGAAGCTGGAACAAGGTGGAACGGGCGTCCCGCCCGTCCAATCGGTGGCGGCAAATGCTCGGAACCCGGACGCAGGTTCCGCTTACGTGATCGCGGGACAAAAGGGGCAGGGTGGAAGCCCGCGCTACGTGAACCGTTGTGTGGGTGTTTACGTGTTGGATAGAAGAACTGGCCTGGTCGAGACTTTTGCTGCGCGCTGCGTTCTGCTGGCCACGGGTGGTTGCGGCAAGGTTTATCTCTACACGACCAATCCGGACATCGCGACCGGCGACGGTGTGGCGATGGCTTATCGCGCAGGCGCGGCCATCGCGAACATGGAGTTTGTTCAGTTTCATCCGACCTGCCTCTATCATTCCCGGGCAAAGTCATTTCTCATCAGCGAAGCCGTCCGCGGCGAAGGCGGCGTACTCAAGACCGTCGAAGCCGTGGAGTTCATGGACAGATATCATCCGTTGAAATCCCTCGCGCCGCGCGACGTGGTGGCCCGCGCCATTGACAGCGAGATGAAAAAGAGCGGTGTCGACCACGTGTTGCTCGACATCACACACCAGCCGGCGCAGTTCGTCACCGAGCGTTTTCCGAACATCTATCAAACCTGTCTGCGTTACGGGATCGATATTACCCGGGAGCCGATCCCGGTCGTCCCGGCGGCGCATTATCAATGCGGCGGCGTGCTGACCAACGTCAATGGTGAAACCGAAATCACCGGCCTTTACGCCGTCGGTGAAGTCGCGTGCACCGGATTACACGGCGCGAACCGGCTGGCGAGCAACTCGTTGCTCGAAGCGTTGGTCTGCGCTCATCGCGCGGCGATGAAAGTGCTTTCTCACCCGGCGCATCCGGTTGACTCCAAAATCCCGCCCTGGCAATCCGGTCATGCGACGGACGCGGATGAACTGGTGGTGGTCTCGCACAACTGGGACGAGATCCGGCGGTTGATGTGGGACTACGTCGGTATCGTGCGAACCAACAAACGTCTGCAACGCGCGCAGAAACGCATCGTCCACCTTCAGGAAGAGATACGGGAGTATTACTGGGATTTCATCGTCACGAGTGATCTGCTGGAACTGCGCAACATCGCGACCGTCGCCGAGTGGGGATCCGCGGGCGGAGCGCCGGTCTCCGACCCGGCTGTTCCTGCAGCATTGCCCGGTCCTGCGCCGGAACCGCCGGGTCGGAGTCCGGCGCTCCGATGGTGGTGTCAAGAAGCGCCCGCATGAGGACCAGGTCATGAATTCACTTGTCTCCCAACAACAAACTTGTTTTGCTCTCGGCGAATGGAAGAATCGAAGTGATTATGACGCTTGATGAAGCCGGCAAACTGATGCGCGGATGCGCGGAGCGGATGAACGAGCTTTACAAGAAAGCCGTGTTCGACGAGTGGGCGATTGTGTCGCTGATGCAACACAAAGTCAAAATCCTGTCCTACCTCGGTCCGCGGAAAGACGATTTTCAAAGGAACTTTTCCACGGATGTGCAGGAGCTCCGCGGGGAGCTGTTGAGCAACCAGCAGGACATTGGCGACTTTGAATTTGCGCGCCATGGCGTCGGCACAAAGGTCGAGGCCTTTCTGGTTGTGGGCGACGGGCTTTATCTGATTTGCAACAACACAGCGCAGTCGATGAATTCCCTCACGAAAGATCCGCTCTGGCTGAGCGCGCAGGTGCCGTTTGTTGAATTGAGCGACAGGTTCCGGTCCGATCCGCTGGTGTTTCCATTGTAAGCCGTCCTGCTCTAGCGGAACAATCCTTGGTAGAGGAAGGATGCGTAAGCCCCGGTCAAAACCCAGCCGATAAAGCGAGGGAGTTGGCCGAACACACTCACGAACAGGAGGTGAATCAGCGTCGCGCCAACCAGAACCATTGCGCCGGCCTGAAAAAATGGCGGAAGGGGCATGTCCGTCATCAGCGCGGAGAGTCCGACGCACAGAGGGATGCAAATGTGCCCGTCACCGACCTGAGAGGCGTAAACGACTTCGGGGCGGCGTCTCCAGCCGTAGTATAGTGCCAGGAGTCCGTTCGGCAGCACCATCAGCCAGCCGCTGAGCCAGCCGAGATATTTCGCGCTGATGAAACCGGTGTGAATGCTGGATATCCAGGTGACCAGTCCATCGATGCTGACGTAGGTGCCGTAAGCGCCGAGGAGCAACAGAATAAAATCCACGAC
>QHPA01000539.1 GCA_003218935.1 Verrucomicrobiota bacterium | reverse complement strand
CGCAGTGATAACTGGACACGAGGGATCACTTGCTCTTAATGGGGACATCAACGCCGAACAACCGCGCGTAATAGGGCGCTTGCGAATCTTCATCGAGCGGCGCTCGAAGACTCAAGGCCCGGGCGCTTTTCGCCGTTGTCACCGAACAAATGTCGGTAAAAAAAGCCGGGTCGAACGTTTTCTGGCAAACCGTAGTCTCGAGGCGGGATGAGCCGTTTTCTGCCGAACGTCTCGATTCGTAAGGAAGACCTGCCCAGACCGGTCTGCGATTGGGTCGAGGCCAAGGACAACTGCCCTATGAAGTGGACCTGGCCGTCACGCAAAGCAAACGCTACGGCAACCTGTTCCTGGACATGCTGGCGTTCAACCGCAAGACCTGGGAGACCGGCTGGAACTTCAACGCGCTCATCGTGCTGAACCACGACGAGGTCGTCTATAAACTCTGGTCCGGCGAACCCAATCTGGAACGTTTCGAGACGAAAAAGAAGCCGCTCGGCCCGTTGCAGGAACTGGACGGCACCCTTCGCCCGCCATCGCCTTATTGACGTTGAAGACGCGCGCCTTGAGAGGTTTGGCTCAACCTCAATCCCGCATCTGCTCCAGGTCGAGGCCGATGCTCCGGCACCACTCGCGATAGACGAAGGGCGAGATTTCCGACGGCTTTATTTCGCTGCGCCCGCCCCAGAAAACGTTTGTGTATTGGACCGGGATTCCGCAGTTGTTCAGGTGCTGGTCGATGGCGGCTTTGTGCGCGAGGAGCCGGTCTTTGTCCGTGCCGTGCGCGACACCCATGATGTTGACGTTGCGAAACTCCGGCCCGCCTTCGCGCCAGTAAGCGTGAGTCATGATGTGATGCCGGCCCACTTCCCGGCCTGCTTCGATCTCGCGACCCGGCGGTACCGCCCAGTGAAACAACGCGTTGAAACGGGTGACACGTTCGCCGGTGGCCAGCGGTTTGACGTGCTCCAGAAAGGTCGAAAAGCGTCCGATGATTTTCCGTCGATTAAAATCGGCGCCGACTTCGCAAAACGTGTCGAGCGGAACACCGGCTTCCACCGCACGCGCGGCCCAGATGTCGGGGACTATTTCCTCCGGCTCGAATTCACGCTTCAACGCCGTGAGAATCCGCCACTCCAGATCGTTGAGCGTCGTCACCGTCACATCGGTTACCTCCGCCGGCACGTCCGCCTTGCTCCCCGGATCCAGGCCGCGCCGCCGCACGTGGCCGACCCCCAGCGCGAACAGCCGTTTGGCCGGAAGCAAAATGTACCGCTCCGCTCCGGTCTGCTGCGCGAGAAACTCGCAGTGCTTCCGCACCGAATAACCCTGCGGCACTTTGAGCGTCGTCCAGAGTTTGTAGTTTGAGCCGGGCGTGGCAGCGTCGGTCGAGCGGGTGACGACGTGACCGGAAAACGGATCCTTTTGGAACAGGTAATCGAACGCCGCTTCGAGCTTTTCCGATGGCACCTGCCAGGCCACCAGCGCGCCTTGCGCGAGATTGGTGGCCAGCAACGTCTGCCGCACACGGCGGATGTCGCGCGATTTCCTCCAGCGGATGGCGTTGAAAACCCTGGATGCGGTCTTCCGAGACCGCAAGAATGCGCGCGTTGATCCGATCACCGATTTCGATTGGCACCGTGGACAAATTCATTTGGAGCAGATTCTAACCTATGTTCGCTGGAGCGAAAGGTCATTTTTCGACTCCAAGGTCGAAGCCAAGCAGCTCGTTACAGACCGCGCATCGCCCGGTAAAAGCGATGACTGGAATTGGAGCTGGCGACGTCCACGTAATCCCAAATCCCGTTCGGCACTGCATTGGTGAGCAGCGAGACCCAGTTCGTCAGAATGGTCGAAGTTTCCAGCACATAGTTGGTGTTCGCCTGGCCAATGAGACGTAATTGGAACTGTCCGTTGCCATTCATGCCCAGGGCGCCCAGGCGCAGGGGTGAATCCAGCAACACGGTCGCCGGGACGCTGACAACGACACCGGCGAAATTGCCCGCGACGACACGATAGTCGCCCTCGTTGGCGGACTGAAAATTGGTAATGGTCAGACTCGAGTTCGTGGCACCGCTCAGGTCGGCTTGATTGAAACGCCATTGGTAAGATGGCCCTGGTGTCCCCGTCGCCGTAACGCTCAGCGTGACGCTGCTTCCGGCAGGAACAGATCGACTCGCCGGCTGCTGCGTGAGGGTCGGCGGCACGCCGAGATTGTAATTCAACACGGTTGTGCCGCTCGCTCCTTCCACGCCATCCACGGCGAGGTAGTACACCGTGTCTTGGGTCGCCTGGAACACCGTCTTGCTCGTCTTGCCGTTCGATCCGCTGTCGTTGTCGCACGCCACCGGCACCAGACTTTCAAAATCCGTCCCCGGCCCGGTGTAAACAGCCAGCACCGTATCAAAGTCGCTTCCCTCCGTGTCGAGGATCAACAGGCCGCTGGCGGGGGGCTGATAGGCATACCATTCCGAGGCGCCGCCAGGTTCACCGCAATGGTTCGGTTCACCGGGGTCTTTGCTGGAACCCACCGTGCTGAAAATCTGCGTGCCGCGAAATCCGCGGGCCGGTCCGCCGCTCAGCTTGCGGATTTTCGACGATTTGGGTCCCGACGCCGGCGCGGCGGCGACAGCGTCAGCCGTCTCCAGGAATTTGTCCCGCGTGAACACGTCGCGCACGACGGTGCCATCGCCGCGAATATGAATCTGCACCCGCACCAATTTGCTGAAGATCTCTCGCGTCGTGTCGGTCGGCGCGCTCGCCGGCACAATTCGGACGCGGTAATTGCCCACATCCGATTTCTGAAGATTGCTTATGGGAAACGTGTCCGATCCTCCCGCCGGGAAACTTGTCTGACGAGCGAGTTGGCCGTCTTTGAACCATTGCACGATCACAGGTTCGACGCTGTCGAACCCCACGAGGAGCGACGCGTTGTCATTGGTTGGGCCTGATTTCGGGGCAGGTTGGGTGAGGATCCGCGGGGTCGCTGTAGTCGAAGGGACCAGGTCCCA
>QHPA01000537.1 GCA_003218935.1 Verrucomicrobiota bacterium | reverse complement strand
CGGTGGCGGACACCGTCAAAGGCTTCAAGGAAATTCTGGATGGCAAGCACGACGACGTGCCCGAAGCTAATTTTTACATGAAGGGCGGCATCGAAGAAATTAAGGAAAGTTGATGGTCTTTGGTTGATGGTTGATGGCAGACGGAGCATTCCATCAACGATCATCCATCAGCAATCAACCAGTCATGGCTGCGACATTAAAACTCGAAATCGTGACGCCGGAGGCGAAGACCTACTCCGAAGACGTGGAGATGGTCACGTTGCCGGGCGTCGAAGGCGAAATGGGCATCTACCCGATGCACGTCCCCCTCATGGCGCAAATCGCTGCCGGCGAACTGGCGGTTCGCAAGGACGGCCGGGACTATTTCCTGGCGATCGGCGAAGGCTTCGTGGAGATCACCGCTGACAAAGTGGCCATCATGACGGACATGGCGATTCGCGCCGAACAAATCGACGAGGCCAAAGCCGAGGAGGCGCGGAAACGCGCCGAAGCACGCCTCGCGGAAAAGCTCGATGACGAAGAATCGGCCCTGGTCACCGCCGCGCTCATGCATTCGCTGGCGCAGCTTAAGGTGAAGCGCCGCCAGCATCGCTGAACCTCAGGGACGGCCACCCTCCGGAACGTCTGCATCACCCAAGCGCGATCGAATGGTTCACCTTTCGCTTCTAATATATAATTCGTCAGCTTTTAATACTAAATTAGTTGGGCTTTGCCTTTTGCGACGCAATCGTCGTGCTGCCAAGCGAAGAAAGGTGAGGCTTCAGCTTGTCTCCACCTTGGCGAGCCTTGAAGCGGCTTGTTCCCACTCGGCGGTCGAACGTTTCAAACTCTCGACGACGGCTGAGAGTTCGCGGTTGATTTGCTGCGCCGCGCCGGATTTTTCGTAGGTCTCCGGTCTTTCCAGTTCGGCGGTCAGCTCGGCCTGACGCACTTCCAGTTCCGCGATTTCCTTCTCCAGCCGGTGCACGTTTTGCTGTTGCGCCTGGCGTTCGCGCGAACGCGCCTGACGGTGCTCCGCTTCGAGCCGCTTTTGTTCCTTGCGGTCCTGGGAGGGACGGCTTGCAGCCGTCCCCCTTTGATTGATTGCAACACCCCCGCCACGCAAAGAAGTTTGAGACGGCGACACGCCGTCCCTCCCGTCCGAAGTAAGCGCTGCGCGTTCAGAAGTCGCCGCGGTCTTATCGAGGTAGTATTGGTAATCGCCGGGATAGTGCGTGAGTTGGCCGCCGCTGACGCGAACGACGTGATTGGCCAGCGCACGAATGAAATAACATCAGGATAAGATTGGGCGGGTCGAGCAACAGCTTCACCAGCGCCAACCGGCTTTTCTCCCCGCCGCTCAGAACGCTGACCTTTTTGAACACGTCGTCGCCGCGAAACAGGAAACAGCCGAGGACGGTGCGGACAAACTGCTCGGTGACGCGCTGCGGCGTGTCGAGCGCTTCTTCGAGGACGGTCAACTCGGTCCGGAGCGTGTCCACGCGGTTTTGCGAGTAGTAGCCGGCTTTGGCGTTGTGACCGAGCGCGCGAGCGCCGGATTGCGCGGTCAAGACTCCAGCGAGCAGCTTGAGCAATGTGGATTTGCCCGCACCGTTCGGACCCACGAGCACGATGCGCTGGCCGCGCTCAGCCTGAAAGTTCATGCCGCGATACACGACGTTGTCGCCGTAGGCGTGGTGAATGTTCTTCAGGGTGATCACCTTCAACCCGCTTCGTCGCGGTTGCGGAAAGGAGAAACTGATCTGCTTCTCGTCGCCGACCGGCGCTTCGATTTTTTCCATGCGCTCGATCTGCTTGAGCTTGGCCTGCGCCTGCGTGGCCTTGGTGTTCTTCGCGCGGAACCGGACCACGAACTCCATCAGCCGCCCGATTTCGCGCTGCTGGTTCTTGTAAGCTGCCAGCAGTTGCGCCTCGTTCGCGTCGCGTTGTTCTAGGTAACCGTCGTAGTTGCCGCGGTAGCGGACCAGTTTGCCGAACCGGATTTCAACGACGCTGCCGACGAGCTGGTTCAGGAACTCGCGGTCATGCGAAATCATCAGGATCGCGCCGGGATAATTCTTCAAATAATCCTGAAACCAAAGCAGCGCTTCGAGATCGAGGTGGTTCGTCGGCT
>QHPA01000142.1 GCA_003218935.1 Verrucomicrobiota bacterium | reverse complement strand
CCTGCACAAACACTCGGGCAACGTGGTCTTGGGTGACGGCAGTGTGCAACAATTTACAAACGCACGCCTGCAGGAACAGTCCGCTCATTCCGGCGTCGCGACAAACCGGCTCTTGATTCCTTGAACCGATGATTCGATTTCTTCGTTGCCATCGAGCCAGCGCATTCACCCTGCTCGAACTGCAATCAAGGCTGAAAGCGCGTGGTTGAGCAATCGGCTGGCAGGTCTTAAAATTCGAGCGTGAAACTTTTCTACACCGGCCCGGTGATCAATACGGAAATGCTCGTGACGATGCTGGAGAAACACGGCATTAACGCGACGCAGGAGTTCACTGACCCGAACCAGCCCGAGGACGGCGATTTGAATCGTCCGGCCAGGGTGCTCGTGCCGGACGAAGACTATGACCGGGCGTATCAGTTGTTTTATGCGGAGCGCGAGGACGAATTGTGACAAACGCCGAGCGCGGAATCGGACATCGAGAGGAATCGTCAGGCAACTGTTGTTCCATGGAGGACGAGAATCGGTCTCGCATTCAGTCGAGGAACGGTCTGGCGAGACTCCATCGAGCCCTGACCTCCCAATGACAGAAAATTAGGGCTCGACGGAGTCTCGCCCCACCCGCTTCATGGGAAGGTTTCCGCGAAAAATTTTCGCGCATTGAACCCCTGAACCTGGTAGGGACGGCGCGCTGCGCCGTCCGCGCCGCGTTCAGCGGCACAACAATGCCGCCCGCTGCTTCGCGGGCGGGGACATCGCAGCGCGATGTCCCTACCAAAGTCAGGTTCATGCAAAGCTCCCTTTCGTTTTTCCGCATGCATTTGGACCATGAACCAGCCCCTCACCCGGCCCCGCGACTGCGGGACCACGCTCTCCCCCCACTGGGGGAGAGGGGGAAGGTTCATGGAGAGGGAACACCTCCAAAATTCGGACGTGAATCGAGGCCATGAACCGGTCGGAATCCCCCTCAACCGCCCTTCGGGCACCTTCTCCCCCACTGGGGGAGAAGGACGGGATGAGGGGGGTACGGTTCATGGAGCGCGAACACCTCCAAAAATTGGACGTGAGTTGGGGCCATGAACCTCTTCTGGTCTCCCCTCTCCCTGCCCTCTCCCCGCCTTGCGGGGAGAGGGTGGCCGCAGGCCGGGAGAGGGGCGGTTCATGGAGAGCCTCGACCTCCAACTCTGGACGCGCGTTGGGACCATGAACCGCTGCGCCTCACAGAGGCGCGCTCCGGACCGCGGGTCTGCGACCCGCAGCAGGTTCCTGGAAAGCCGAATCCCGGATCAGGCAGAGCATCGGGACCCGTCAACCGTAGCCGCCGACGTGAGTCGGCGCTGATCATTTGAGAGTGCGCGGACTGACGTCCGCGGCTACGTGGTTCGTGGGCAGGTTGCGGTTTCGGATGACCCGCCTGACTGCGTAGCTTGACGGAGCGGTTGCGCACAACTAGCCTGCCACCATGAAAGCTGTCGCGATGGAACCTTTAACGGTGGAGGATTATCGGTTGCTGCCGGACGGCGGCCCGCGCTATCAGCTTATCGAGGGAGACCTGTTTATGGCGCCAGCGCCGAACCGTTACCATCAGGACATTTCGTTGAACATCACTTTGCTGCTCGGCAGATATCTGGAGAAGCATCCAATCGGCAAGCTCTACACCGCGCCCTTCGACGTTTACTTCGACGATATCAACGTGCACCAACCTGACCTGGTGTTTGTCTCGAAGAAAAACCAGTCCATTCTTACCTACGCGGGCGCGGAAGGCGCGCCGGATTTCATTGTGGAAATCCTTTCGCCGAAAACGGCCGGGCTGGACAAGAAGCCCAAGCGCCGCGTGTTTGCGCGCTGTGGCGTCAAGGAGCTGTGGCTCATCGATCCCGACGCGAAGCTCGTGCACCTTTATTTTCTCCAGAAGGACGCCGAGCATCCTGCCGCGACTTATCGGGAGAAAGACACGTTTGCGTCCCCGCACTTTCCCGGACTGAAGATCAAAGGGGCGACGATTTTCAAAAGGTAGCCCTCTGCCTCGCGGCACGCCGCCAAGATTTTCGGGCCATTCCGAAATGAGTGTGAGATGACGCTCGCCCTCACCCCATCCCTCTCCCCCAGGAGACGTTCTCTTTCAAAAGCGCCTCGGCGTGTTTGCGGGCGGCGTCGGATTGGCCGCCAAGCATCCGAGCCAACTCGGTCACACGCTCCTTGCTTTCGAGGAGATGGATGTTCGTGACCGTGCGGAGAAGTTTGGTTTCTTTGGTGACGACATAGTGCGCCGAGGCGCAGGCGGCGACCGGCGCGAGATGCGTGATACAAACGACCTGTCGGTGCTCCCCGAGCCGGCGCATCTTGTCGCCGACAGCATTTGCCGTTTCGCCGCCGACGTTGGCGTCCACCTCATCGAAGACGAGCACGGGAATGTCGTCCTGGGCGGCGAGCACGGTTTTCAATGCCAACATCACGCGAGCGATTTCGCCTGAAGAAGCGATGGCGCGAAGCGGGTGGGCCGGTTCGCCGGGGTTGGGAGCGAACTGAAATTGGACCTGGTCAAAACCAGTCGATTGCGGAGCGCGGAGTGCGGAGCCCGGAGCGAGCGCTTCGGCGCCGAATGCGGTCGAGGCAATGGCCACCTCGAAGTGGCTCTGGTGGAAGCCGAGGTCAGCGAGTTGTTTGGCCACGGCCTTGCTGAGTTTCGGAACGGCCTTGCGGCGTTGCGCGGAGAGTTCTTCGCCGATGCGCTTGAGTTCGCCGTCGAATTTCTTGAGCTCTGCGTTGATCCGCTCGAGTTCAGCGTCGCGTTGTTCGAGGTTTTGCAGTTTCTGTCGCGCCTGCTCGCCGAACGCGATGACATCCTCGACCGTCGCGCCGTATTTGCGTTTGAGCGACTGAATGAGATTGAGCCGTTCTTCGAGCAATTGCAGGCGGGCGGGGTCGTTGTCCAGTTTGTCAGCGTAGTGCGAAAGGTCGCTTTGGAGGTCGCGGAGAAAGGAAAGCGCCTGTTCGTGCAGCGAGAGCAGACAGACGGCTTCGGGATCGAGCCGTTTTAACTCCTGCAAGGCGCGACCCAGCGCGCTGGCCTGGACGGCGAGTGAACCATCGTCTTCGCTCAGCAATCGCAGGGCGCCCTGGCTCAGTTCGAGCAGCTTCGCGGCGTTGCTGGCCAGGCGGTGCTCCCGTTCGAGTTCCGCTTCCTCGCCGGGGCGAAGGCTGGCGGCGGCGATTTCGCTGACTTGATGGCGAAGCAGGTCGAGTTGTTGCGCGTAGGTTTTTTCATCAACAATCAACGACGCTTTTTCAGTCTCCAGGGCGCCGCGGTGGCGGACGAGGCTGGCAAAATTGTCGCGCACCGAATCCAGGCCGCCAAACGCGTCGAGAATCGCGAGCTGTTTGGCGGAATGCAGCAACGATTGATGATCGTGCGGGCCGTGGATGTCCACGAGCCATTCGCCGAGCGCGGCGAGAACGTTCAACGTCGTGGGCGAGCCGTTGACAAACTGCCGGTTGGCGCCGGTCACGGTGAATGTGCGCTTCAGCAGGAGTTGATTTTCCTGACACGGTTCGAGTCCATTTTCATCGAGAAATTTTTTGAGCGGGGCACGCAGCTTGGAAACGTCGAAAACCGTTTCTACGGAGCAACTGTCGCTTCCGCCGCGAATCAGCGTGCGGTCGGCGCGCTCGCCCAGCACGAGGTTGAGCGCCCCGATGAGGATGGATTTGCCGGCGCCGGTTTCGCCGGTGACGGCGTTGTAGCCAGGGTGAAGCTCGAGCGTCAGGTCAGCGACCAGGGCGAGGTTCTTGATGCGCAGCGTCGTCAGCACCGCAAAAGTGTTCGCGTTGAATGTGGCGATTATGTTATCGCTCGGCAAAAGATTTTTGGCAGAATTGACATGGCAAACGGAACAAAAATATGAATCCTGTATCAGTTCAATCACGAATAGACACGAATGAGCGCGAATCGAAATCCCAGCACGGCGGAACCGTGTCATTCGCGTGTATTCGTGTTGATTCGTGGTTTCTTAACGCCTGGTTGAGGCTTGGTTGATTTCGTCGGGAATTCCAATGGCTTTCACCTTCATTTTCCTCGGTTCGGGAACGTCGCAAGGCGTGCCGGTCATCGGCAAGGAATACCCGCCGGAATTTCTGGCCAATCCGAAAAATCACCGGACGCGCCCCTCCGTCTTTGTGGCGACGGAAAAGGCAAAGATTATTGTCGATACGACTCCGGAGTTTCGCGTCCAGTGTTTGCGCGAAAAGATCAACTGGCTCGATGCGGTGATCTTCACTCACGCGCACGCCGACCACATCATGGGGCTGGATGATTGTCGGCGGTTTTGCGATTTACGGGGCGGCGGCCTGCCGATTTACGCCAGCCCGGCGACGATGCGCGACCTGAAACGCGTTTTCGCGTACGCTTTTCACGATGGTCCGTGGCCGAAAGGATATTTCATTCCCGAACCGCACGTGATCGACGGGCCGTTTGTGGTTGGCGATCTGGAAATCAGTCCCTTAGCGCTGCCGCATGGCGCAATGGCGGTGAATGGCTACCTGTTCGCGCAGGGCGGCAGAAAGCGGCTGGCCTATTTGAGCGACTGCAAGGAAGTACCGGTCGAACTTCTGGAACAAGTGCGCGGAGCGGAAGCAGTCGTGTTGGACGCGCTGCGGCGCAAGCCGCACCCCACACACATGTGTCTGGACGAGGCTCTGACCACGGCGCGGCGGATCGGCGCGCCGCGGACTTATTTCACGCACCTGACGCATGATTACGACCACGACGTGGACCAGGCGGAAATGCCCGCCGGCATTCAACTGGCTTATGACGGACTCAAAGTCAATTGTCAGACCTGAGGCGTGTGCGTGAAGGTGACGATGCGCATGGTGAGAATGAAGATTTTTTGGAGTTGCTGCGCCGCAACGGCAGGGCTCTGTTCGATTTCGCTCGCGGCGGGACAAGGGGACGAGGTGGTGGTGATTTACAACAGCCGGTTGCCGGAGTCGAAGGAACTGGCCCTTTATTACGCCCAACGCCGCGAGGTGCCAACGAACCAGGTCCTGGGCTTCGCCCTGCCAACCGCGGAAGCGATCACGCGCGCGGAATTCCGTGACCAGTTGCAGAAGCCTTTGCTGAAGGCGTTGGTGCGCCAGAGACTGATAAGGACCCAGCCGGAAATTATTCCAGCGACACGCGACAGAACCGGCGACGCGTTTCAAAAGGTCATCGACGCCAGAATTCGTTACGCGACTGTTTGTTACGGTGTTCCGGTGAAAATCTTGAACGATCCCAACCTCAGCGAACCGGGCGCTGAAAAAGTCCGCGTTGAGCTGCGCCGGAACGACGCGGCGTTGGACAGCGAACTGGCGGCGCTGCCCTTGTTGCTGCGAAACCTTCCGCTGACCAGCCCGGCGCGCAATCCGGTTTACGGCGTTACGAACGCGGCGATGATCCACCCGACCAACGGGGTGCTGGTAGTGGCACGGCTCGACGGGCCGAGCGTGGAGATCGCGCGCGGCCTGGTGGACAAGGCGATGGAGGCCGAGACGAATGGTCTGTGGGGCCGGGCCTATTTCGATCAACGGGGACTTACCAATGGCAATTACAAGCCGGGTGATGATTGGATTCGCGGCGCGGCGGAAATGGTCAGGCGATTGGGCTTTGAGACGGTTATTGACGATAAGCCGGACACTTTTTCCGCGGCGTTCCCGATGAGCCAGATCGCGTTTTACGCCGGCTGGTATGACGGACAATTTTCCGGACCGTTCACGGTATCGAAGGTGGAATTCATG
>QHPA01000141.1 GCA_003218935.1 Verrucomicrobiota bacterium | reverse complement strand
ATGCAGCGCGCTCGCGCTATTTCTTGTTCTCTTGCTGTCCGGTTGCGCAACATCACGACCCGGGACAGCCGGTTCGCGTCAGTTCGCTTTCGAACAGGACACGTTCGCTTACCCGAATGAACTGGTATGGGAGTACCACTTCGACGAGCGCGGCAAATGGGTCCACAAGCGTCGCGAGCCGAACCCTGACTACACTCACCATTGCTTCGTCGTCGCCCGCGCGGCAAAGCAGTTCTTTCAAAATGCGCGGTTTGATCCGGCCCAACCGAAGGCGGACACGAAAACCTATCGGCGTCTGATCCGCAAAGTCGTTGCGACGAGTCCGCGCAACCAACTGCCCGACGCGAAAAAGATTGTTATTCCCGGCTACGCGAGCCTGCGCGAGTTAAGTCAGGCGCAGGAAAAACTCTTGAAGACGAATTGCGGCGGCGCGTGGCGAAGCTATTTTCAGTGCGGACATTGGCGGATGGTCTGGCCGTTCAGCCGGCACCATCAGCAGAAAACCGCCGAAACGCTCGCCGCCGAAATCAGGAGTAACCGGGCGCCGGTCGTGCACCTGGCGCGCTTTCCGAGCCTGAGCATCAACCACGCGGTGGTGCTGTTCGGCGCCACCGCAACCGAAAAGGAAATCCAGTTCGCCGCCTACGACCCAAATTCGCCGGACAAGCCGGTCACGTTGACTTATGATCGGATGGCGCGCGCGTTTTCTTTTCCCACGAATTTCTACTTCCCCGGCGGACGCGTGGACGTTTACGAGATTTACTGCAATTGGTGCTATTGAGCGCACTGTTTCGATTGGCGCAGAACTGAAGACACTCGGCGGTGTTTCTCCTCCCATGAGTCCATTTACCAAAAACTCTTCACCTGGCGACAAGCCGCGCCTGGTCGTCGTCGTTCCTGTCATCCTGGTTTGTCTCGGAGCGATTTTTCTTCTATTCAATGCGATCGGCCCGGTTCGCAACGAGCCTTCGCGGGCTCAAACCAATGGCGTCTCTGAACCGCCTGCGGCCATGATGCGCACGCCGCGCGAGCCGCTGAATCAAAAGCATGCGCCGGGTTTGAAGACCATTTCCCGGCCGCCCGCACGCTCGCTTTCCCGGCAGCGCACGGATGCGTCGCCAGAAGCCGTGCCTTCCGAGACAGCCGGTTTGCAGCCGCAAACCGCAGCCACCGCCTCGGAGCCGGGGCTCGCCCAGGCGGGCGGAGCGCTTTTGTCCGCCGCGCGCATCGAGATCAGCGGCAAAGTCACCTTGACGGGAACCCCTCCGCCGGAAATCGACATTGACATGACGGGCGACGCGCGCTGTGGAAGGCTGCACAAGACTCCGATCACCACGCGGCATTACCTCGTGGACAAGGAGGATGGCCTGGCCAACGTGTTCGTTTATGTCAAGAGCGGTTTGAACGGAAAATGGGCGGCGCCCACGCAGGAACCGGTGCTGGACCAAATCGGTTGTTTGTATGAGCCGTACGTCATCGGCCTGATGGTGAATCAGAAGTTTCAAATTAGAAATTCCGATCCAACGCTCCACAACGTGCACGCGACGCCGCAACAGGGCGATAACCATGAATTCAACTTCGCCCAGCTGTCGAATGGCCACGTCAACGAAAGGAGTTTTCCCAGTCCGGAGATTTTTGTCCGCTTCAAGTGCGATGTGCATCCGTGGATGTTCGCTTATGTCGGCGTTGTCGAGCATCCCTTCTTTGCGGTCACGGGAGCGGACGGCACATTCAAGCTGCCGCCCGATTTGCCGCCGGGAACCTACGTTCTCGAAGCGGTTCATCCCAAGGCCGGGACGGCAACGCAAGAAATCACCGTGACCGGGAGTGAGAGGAAGACGGTGGACTTCACGTTGCACGCACCGAACAGCCCATAGCAGCGCGGCCGATGCGTAGGTGGTTCACAGCCGCTCGCGTCCGGCGTAGCCGGATTTCAAATCGTGCCAGAACTCGATGTCCTCTTCGTCCTGTTCCCAGCAGAGAAAGACCTCTTTGCCGCCAAGGATGGCGGGAAAATCGACCAGGCCGCGGTCGAGGTCTTTGATTTGAATCTCCCGCCTCTGAAATTCGCTCAGGGTCTTTTTGATGTCGGCCAGTGTTTTGGCCCATTGGTTGGCCGATTCGCCTCCGGCATCGTGGCCGGCGGAGAGGAGGGCGGCCAGCCTTTGGTCGTACTGGTTGAGCTGCTGGCGCAACGCGGCAAGGTTTTGCAACCACTGCCGGATGGACGGCAGCAGCCCTCGCGCTTCTTCGCGGGTATAATGCTTCTTGAAGAGATAACCCATGATCACTTCGCAGGCGCGGTTCCGGCGGGCAAGGCATCAAGCTTTTTGTTGACCCGATCGTTTGGTTCCAGCTCGATCGACTTGCGCCACGCCTCGCGCGCTTTGTCGAATTCCTTCAACTGGCCATAAATATCGCCCAGGTGCTCGTACAAGGTCGGGTCGGGTTCCTTGGATTGTTGAACGGCTTTTTGCAGCCACTCGAGCGCCTCACCCGGCTGCTTGAGCTTGAAGAGCACCCAGCCCAGGCTGTCGAGGTACGCCGCATTCTTCGGCTCCAGTTCCACCGCCTTTTCGATCAGTTTTTTCGCCTCGTGGAGGTTCTCCCCGCGATCGGCCCACATGTAACCGAGGTAATTCATCGCTTCGGCGAAGTTCGGTGACAGCTCAAGACATTTGCGGAAATACTTCTCGGCTTCCGCGTGGTCGCCGTGGCGTTCCAGCGTCGAGCCGAACTGAAAATAAAAGGAGTACGTGAGGCTGTCCGGTTCGCCGGCCTTCGCAATCACTTCTGCTTCCGTGAAATGCCTGACGGCCTCGCCGTAATTCCTGGCGCCCGCGTGCGCCGCGCCGCTCAGGAACTCCATCAGGAAGTTCTGTTTGAACCTCGCGCGGGCCTTCTCCAGCAGATCGAGCGCCTCCTGCGGTTTGTTCAGGTTGATCTTCAACTCGGCCAGCCGGTAATAAACCGGCTCGAACTCCGGCTTGAGCGTCAGCGCCTGTTCGAAATAGTCCGCGGCGTCGGAAAAGCGCTTCTCCTGGTAGGCGATGTTGCCCAGATAATAATAGGCCTGATCGTTGCGCGGGTTGTCGCGCGAAATCGCGGCGAGTTGTTCGGCCGCTTTGTCTTTTTTCCCGGTGCGGAGATAAATGTCGGCCAGCTTCTCGCGCGTGCCCGGCAACGCGGGAAAACGGTCGAGCAACTCCAGGTAATATTCCTCGGCCCTGGCAAATTCGCCCGCTGATTTGTAGCCGTCGGCCAGCCTTTGAATGACCAGCAGATTTTCCGGTTTCAGCGCCGCGGCGCGGTCCAGCGTGGCGACCACTTTCGGTTTGAGGCTCTGGCTTTCCTCCGGATGAAGCTGATTATAGCTGGCGTAAAGCTCGCCCAGTTCAATCCAGAACTGGGGGTCGCCGGAGGACTGGCCGCTCGCGTCGTCCAGTACTTTGAGCGCCTCGCCGGGCTGACGGCTTTGCTGGTAAATCGCAGACAAATTACGGTAACCCATGAGCAGGTCGGGAGACTGTTTTATCGCAGCCTGATCGGCCTGGATGGCGAGGTCCATTTTTCCCGCCTCGGCGTACGCCAGCCCCAGCCAGGCCAACATCTTCCCCGAAGCGCGCGGCGAACCAGTCGCTTTGGCCAGCAGGTCAATCGCCTGGTCAACTTGTTTGTTCTGTAGAAAGCGGCGGGCCAGTTCCAAAACCAGCGCCTCGTGGCCCGGATCAGCGGCGGCGGATTTAAGATAGTGCTCCAGCGCCACAGTGTCGTCGTCGTTCAACTCGGCGCTGATACCGGCGGCGAAATGCGCGATGGCGCTGACGCGGCGCTCCGCCGATTCCTCACTCGTTTCACCGCCTGGCTTTGAACGTCTTTCTTTGGCGAGGCTTTCGCCCGGCCGTCCGGCGCTCTTTTCCGCGCGCGATCCGCTCGCGCAGCCGGACAACCATGCGCCGCCCCATATTGCGATAACGGCTAAACCGTGGAGAGAACGATTCATTTGCTGAAACAACACCGGTGTTACAAAAGCGCAGTCCCGCCTGAGCGGGACTGCTTTGATTAAACTGTTAACACTATTTTCTACGCTGGCAACTATTGCTGCCAGGTACGCTTCTTGTGACGATGCAGGCGCAGCTTCTTGCGCCGTTTGTGTTTGTTGATTTTGGCTTTCCGACGTTTCTTTAATGAACCCATAACATTTTGGTTTCGGTTAATATACGACTTTGTTCAGCGGATACTCAATGATGCCCTCCGCGCCCGCCGACTTGAGTTGCGGTATCAACTCGCGGACGATGTGCTCGTCAATGATCGTCTCCACCGCCACCCAGCCCGGTTGGCTCAGCTTCGATACGGTTGGATTACGCAGGGCGGGCAAACTTTTCAACAACTTTGCCAGATTCCTTTCCGCGATGTTCATCTTCAATCCCACCTTCGCCTCCGCCTCCAGCGCGCCTTTCAATAACAATGCCAGCGTCTCGATTTTCCGCCGTTTCCATTTATCTTTCCACGACGCATGATTCGCAATCAATCGCGGCGTCGAAACCAGCAGCGTGTCAATGACACGCAGTTTGTTCGCGCGAAGCGATGAACCGGTCTCGGTGATTTCCACAATCGCGTCCACAAGCTCGTGCGCCTTCACCTCGGTCGCGCCCCAGGAGAATTCCACATCGGCCCTCACGCCATGCTCCCGCAGATATTTTTTTGTCAGATTGACCACTTCGGTTGCGACGCGTTTGCCGTCCAGGTCCTTCACCGACTTTATCGGCGAACTCTCCGGCACGGCCAGGACCCAGCGCGCCGGTTGTCGCGTGGCTTTGCTGAACAACAATTCGCAAACCTCGTGCACGTCCGAACCGTTCTCCTGGATCCAATCGTGGCCGGTGATGCCGCAATCCAGATAGCCATGCTCGACGTAACGGCTGACCTCCTGCGCCCGGATCAAGCGGATCTCCAGCTCCTCATCGTCCACGTAAGGGACGTAGGAACGTTCGCTCACCGAAATATTAAACCCGGCTTTCGCCATCTTTTCGATGGTGGCCCGCTCCAGGCTGCCTTTCGGCAAACCGAGTTTCAAAACAGGTTTATTCTTCTTCATGCCGTTTCGGGCGCCGGCGCGAATACACCTTCCCCGATTTCTTCACCCGGGTGACCGGATTGATTGCCCAGGTCCGCCGGGGCAAGGTCAACTTTCTCTTTTTCGATTTCAAATCCTTGACGTCACCTTTTCCAGAGTGTCTTTCGTCCTTGCACGGAAATCTCTCCGCGTAACAGCGCCGCAATCACCTTGGGGTAAAGTTCCTGTTCCGCTTCCTGAATCCGTTCGTGCAGCCTGGCGGGGGTATCGCCGTCCAGCACCTGCACAATCTGCTGCGCAATGATCGGACCTGTGTCGATGCCCTGGTCCACGAAATGGACCGTGCAACCGGTGAACTTGACGCCATAATCCAGCGCCTGCTTCCACGCTTCCAGCCCCGGAAACGACGGCAGCAACGCGGGATGAATGTTGATCACTCGCGGCGCAAAAGCGCGGAGAAAATCGCCTTTCAAAATCCGCATGAACCCGGCCAGCGCGATCAAATCCACCCGCGCCGGTTGCAACGCGGCGATGTAGGCGCGCTCGGCCTCATCGTCCAGTTTCGTGCGGAACTTTCCCGGCGCGATGAATCGGGCGTGAATCCCCCGCTCCTTCGCCCGCGCCAGAATTCCGGCGTCGGCCACGTCGCTAAGCACGATCGCCACTTCGGCGGGAACCTGCCCGGCCTCACACGCCCCGGCAATGGCCGCCAGGTTCGAGCCTTTGCCCGAACCGAGAATGCCCAGTCGAAATTTTTTTTGGTGGCTCACTCGCCCGCTCTTACTAACAGAGAAGCGGTTCAAAACAATACAAGGGAAAGTCGCCGTCATCACCGGCGCCAGCAAGGGACTCGGCAGAGCGATGGCGCTCGCACTGGCCGAAGCCGGCGCCAAACTCGCTCTGGTCTCGCGCAACCTCGAACAGTTGAAAACAACCGCTGTCGCTGTCCGCCAACTCGGGACCGACGCCGACGTTTTCCAGACTGACGTCACGGATGAACAGCAAGTGCGCCGATTGGAAACAGGCGTGACCGAAAAATTTGGCAATCCACACATCCTCATCAACAACGCCGGCATCAACCTCCGCAAACCAGTCACCGACTTTGCCCTCGATGAATGGCGCCAGGTCATGGACACCAACGTCACCAGCGTCTTCCTCATGTGCCGGGCCTTCCTCCCGCGCATGAAAGGAAATGGGTACGGTCGGATCATCAACATGACTTCGATCATGAGCCATGTCGCCCTCGCTGGACGCGCGGCCTACTGCGCCAGCAAAACCGCTCTGCTCGGCTTCACCCGCGCTCTGGCCCTCGAACTCGCCCCGGAAAAAATCACCGTCAACGGGATCAGCCCCGGCCCGTTCGCCACCGAACTGAACGCGCCGATCCTTCAGAACCAGGAACTGAACCAGCAGTTCATTTCCAAAATCCCGCTCGGGCGCTGGGGCAAACCGGAGGAAGTCGGCCAATTGGCGGTTTATCTCTGTTCCGAGGACGCGAGCTACATTACCGGCACCGACTTCATCATCGACGGCGGGTGGACAGCCCAGTGACTCTTGCGGCCCGGCAGCCCTGTAGCCGCGGACCTCTGAACCGTAGCCGCCGACGTGAGTCGGCGCTTACTTTCTGATGTACGCAATCAAATCCGTCATGTCCTGCGGCTTGAGAATGGTTTCCAGACCTTCCGGCATCAGTGAGAGCTTCGAACTGGTCAGTTCCTTGAGGTCGCTGCGCAAAATGACCTCGTCTGCGCCGCCCGAATTCCGCAGCGTGATGCTGTTCGGCGTTTCCGCTGCGATGATGCCGCTCAGTTCGCGGCCGCTTTTGGTGACGGCGGTGTAATTGATGTATTTGGTCTCGAACGCCTGGTTCGGGTCGAGGATGGCGACGAGCAAAGTTTCCACCGGCTTGTCCGCAACTGTGCCCAGGTCCGGTCCGACGCTGTTCCCTTCTCCTTTCAGCTGGTGGCACGCAAGGCAATTCTGGCGGTACAGCGCCGCGCCACGTTCCGCGTTGCCCGTCAAATGGTTCACCACCGCGTAATTTTCGATGAGTTTCTGGCGGTCCGGGTTCCTGGCCGCGAAAAGTTTCCCTGCTTGCTTGCGAATCTTCTCCTCGGAGTGCCGCAGCAGGCGTTGTTGATGAACCGGGCTGACCTCGGCGGCGGCAATCCTCCCGGATTGAATCGCCCCCAGCAGGTCGCGGACCCACTCGAGGCGGCTGAGCAAGGCGCTCAAAACCTCGGTGCGCAAGGACGGGCCGTAATTCTTCCAGCCGGTCAGCAGTGTCTCGCCGACTTGAGGGTTATTGATTTGTTTCAGCCGGTCCAGCGCCGCCTGTTGCACTGGCGCGGAAAATTGCGGCCGTAAAATCTCTCCCAGGCGCGAGACATCTTCCGTCTGCGAAGCCGGTCCGCGGCCCAACAACCGGATGGCTAACAATCGATCTCCCTCGCTCGCT
>QHPA01000140.1 GCA_003218935.1 Verrucomicrobiota bacterium | reverse complement strand
AGACGATCTGAGCCTGCGACCGATCTTTCACCAACTGGAGCGCCGGATTGAGGCGCACATTTTTGTAGCGTTTCTGGCCTATTGTTTGCACGTGCATTTGCGAGCTCGGCTCCGGGCGCTAGCCCCGGGGCTTACCCCCTGCTCGATGCTGGAGAAGTTTTCCGCCATCCAGATGTTGGATGTGCACTTTCCGACCACCGACGGACGGGAACTGGTCTTCGCCCGTTACACTCAACCGGAGAAAGACCATAAGATGCTCTTGAGCCAATTGAGTTGGGAACTGCCGCCCCAATCTCCGCCCCGGATCACACAAAAAGGCCAACTGCTCAAAGACTGATTCTTGGTGCAGACCTTTTTGAGTCGAATGCGCGTTCTCAGACACTTACGGCTTTGTCCTCGCCCAGTAGCGAAAGTCGGGCTAGGGGAGAGGGCAGGGTAAGGGCGAGCCAAATCTCTGACTTCGGACTTACGTCCAAGCGACCCGAGGAACGAATCGATTATTCCGGCAACGGTTTGCCTTTGGTCTCCGGCGCGAACCAGATCAGCACCAGCCCGAACAGATAGACGAGCGTGATGACCGCGCCCGCCTTGGCATAACTGCCGCCGTAGAACGACACCAGTTTACCTTGCGTCAGCGCGCCGACCGCCGCCAGGATGCGGCCTGAGTTGTAACTGACGCCTTGCCCGGTCGCGCGCACGCGCGTCGGAAACAGCTCGGGCAGATAAAGGGGAAACCAGCCATAGAACGCCGCCGTGGTCCCGCCCACCAGAAATACCATGACCAGAAACAACGCGCCGTACCGGTCCACCGCGCGAAAGAGAAACGCGCACAAAACCAGCGATACGAGGCAAAGGCCAAAATACGCCGGACGCCGGCTGATCCCGCCGCCAAAGGCGCCGCCTAACAGGCATCCCACGACCGCGCCGACTCCGGAAAGGATTTGCGTGTTTGCCTTGGCCTCCGACATCGTGCCGCCGGTCAATTGGTCCGCCCACAACGGCAGCCATTGCACCGATCCCCACGTCCCGATCAGGGCAATGGAAGCGAACGCAATCGCCAGCAACGTGTTCTTGAGCAGCCGCGCGCTGAAAATTTCTTTCACCGGCCGGGCGACGCTCTGCTTCACGGACGCCTTCCAACGCTCGGACTCCGGCACAAACAACTGGATGACCAATGCCAGCGCGGCGGGCGCCGCTCCGGCCAGCATCACCCAACGCCACGAGGTCTGCGTGACCTTGAAGAACAGTCCTGCCACAGCGATCAGCGCGAACCCGACGTTCGCCGCTGCCCCGATGACGCCCGCCAACATCGGCCGCTTCTCCTCCGGCCACGCTTCCATCACCAGCGCCACGCCCAACGACCACTCACCGCCCATGCCGAATGCGGCCACGAACCGCAAGGCGCCGAGATGCCAAGGGGTTTGCGCAAAATAACATAGCCCAGTGAACAGCGAATAAGTCAGGACGCTCAACATCATCGCGCGAACGCGTCCCAGGCGATCGCCCAACCAGCCGAAACTTAACCCGCCACAGGCGGCCCCGACCAGAAACAGCGCCGTGATCCGACCCATCCAACGCGCGACAAACTCGTCGCCGCCTCCGGCGCCGTGCATCATGTCCTGCAACGCCGGCCGCGCCACGAGCGGAAAGATGCCCATTTCCAGACCATCGAACATCCAGCCGAGGAACGCGGCGACGAGCACGAGCCATTGGCCGCTGGCAACACTCTTCGGGTTACCCATGACGGAGTTCCCTGCGTCGGTTGCTTTCAGGATCAACCTCCATGAAATGAATGACGAATGACAAATGCCGAAAGAAATCCGAAGTCCGAAGTCCGAAGTCCGAAGTCCGAAAACGGATCGACGCCCGGGAACGGATTCGAATTTTCAGTCATTCGTCATTCTTCGGGTTTCGGAATTCGGATTTCGTCATTTCCGCATCTTCTCGGGTGGCAGCCAATCCAGGAGACTACTGCACGTTCCGCTGCGCCAATTCTCTTCCGTGCGCCGCCGCGTGCCGCCAATGTTCTTCGGCGGCGGCTTGCGGATTATTGAACGGTTTGCCGCCCATCTCGATATAAACTTTCTCCACCTGACCGGCGAGGCCGTTGCCGACATAACGCGCTATTCGCTCATTCCGTTGCAAATCGGCTTTGATCTCGCCCACCGCTGCCTTCACTTCCTCAGGCTTTCTGCGCGCGTATTTTTCGACCTGCTTCCGCAGTTCCATGAAGAACGCCTGCTGGTCATCCAAAACTTCGCCTGTCCCGATCGGGCCGTGCCCCGGACAAATAACTTGCGCCCCGAGCTTCTTCGCCGCCTCCAGCGTCTTGACCCATTCGCCGGTGTCGCCATCGGCAAGATAGTTATAAGCGCCATTCACGCAGGCGTCGCCCGTGAATAGAATCCTTTCCTTGGGCAGCCAGGCGAAACCGTCGCCGTGCGTGTGCGCGACGCCGAAGTAGTGCAGCTCGACGCGATGCCTGCCGTCGTCGAAAATCATGTCTTTGTTGTAAAGCAGCGTCGGCGGCTTGAGTTTGATCGCTGCGACGTCGGGACGGTTTTTCGCGGTGTCTTCCCAGCGGCCCGGCTTGCCGCCATAGTAACCCGTCTCATATTTCTTCATCTCCTCGATGACGCCCGTGTGCGCGACCGGCACCGCGCCCTGCTCCACCCAAATCTGATTGCCATACGCGTGGTCGCCGTGATGATGCGTATCGAAGGCGAACCGAATCGGCTTGTTCGTGATCGCCTTGATTTTCGGAATGATCTCTTGCGCGCCAGAGGGAAAGTTGGCGTCGATGACCAGCACATAATCTTCAAAGACAATCCAACCGTTGTTGCAATGGCCGTGAGCTTGGATGTCACCTTCGTGGAAATAGACTTCCGGCGCGATTTGTTCGACTTTGTTCACTTCGGCGCGACTGAAAAGCGCTGGAAGGAGAAGAGCCGTTACAAAAAGAAAACGACAGGAGGTATCCGGGAATTTCATGGCGGCGATGGTCGTGAAAAGCGTCACGGCAGTCAAACTCGGAAAGACCCTCACCCTGTCCCTGCTCCCCATCCGGTGGTGGCCTTCAGGCCGGGTGAGGGGAAACGTGCGTCAGATCAGCTTGGTGGTGGTGTGGAGTTTTATAATAGACCGAAGCTGGGTTCCACGCGTTCGCGGCCAGAAGGCAACGCGTGCCCCGATCACGAAGTCGCGGAAATTTTCTCGGCGGGTTTTGACGCTGGAGCCATGGGAAGGTTGACAGTAAAGACCGACCCCCTGCCGGCTTCACTGGCGACTTCAACCGAACCGTGATGCGCTCGAACAACCGCTTTGACCAGACTTAGTCCCAGGCCCAGACCTTTCTCGTTGCGGCTTTTGTCGCCGCGGTAAAGGCGATCCCAGATTCTTGGAAGGTCCTCAGCGGAAATGCCCATTCCGGAATCTTTCACCGTGAGGATTGCCTCCCGCTCCCTTTGATACGCGGCGACTTCAACATTCCCGCCTGGCCCGGTGTATTTGATCGCATTGTCCAGCAGGTTCGCAAGTGCCTGTTGAATCCGGTTGCGATCGACACGGATTTGTAACCGGTCGGGCAATTTTGCGGTGAGCGCGATCTTTTTGTCTTCGGCAACGATCTGGTAGAGGTCGATCACATCACGAATCAAAGCCGGCAAATCAATGTCGGTCAGCTCCAACCGCATCGTTCCGGTCTCGGCTTCGGAAATGTCCATGAGCGTTTTGAGCATGGTGAGAGCGCGCTCGGATTCCTCCATCGTGTCCGCGAGCGCTTCACGGCAGGCTTCCTGATCGTCCGAAGTTTGCAAGGCAGTTTCGGCGGAGCCGCGCAACCGCGCCATGGGCGTGCGCAGATCGTGCGCGACATTGTCCAGAGCGTCGCGCATGCCGCGGATCAGCATCTCGTTCTTTTCCAGCATCCGGTTGAAGAGTTTCACCAGTTCGTCGAGTTCGTCGTCGGTTTGGCGCGCCGGCACCCGCGCGTCCATCCTGCCGGTCTCGAGGATCGAGCGGACGGTCCGGATCAAGTGCCGGATCGGTTGGAGCGCGCGGTAAGTGAGGAACGCCCCGCCTCCATACCCGAGCACAACCACAACGATCATCCCAACGCCGAACAAAAACCGAAAGCGCACGAGCAAGGCCTCGGAGTCATCGATGCTCTTGCCGACCTGCAGCAGCCGGCCATCGCTCAATGGCGCGGAGGCGAACATCCACACATGCTCGTTGTTCCTCCCGGTCAGCGAAAACCAGGGGCGGGTTTCTTCAATGCTCCGGACTTCGAGCTTCTTCAGATCGAAATCGTCGCGCCACTCGGCAGGGACGTTGACGAACACCGCGTTGTTTCCAATGCCAACCACGCGGACAAAAAAGGCGTTCCTGTCCTGGCCGCGGCTGTTTACGAAATTTTCGCTCAGGCCAGCCAGCCCGCCATTTTCATACCAGGCGCGGTACTCCTCCAGCCTGGCGCGGATGACTTCCTTCTCCTTTTGCTGAATGGACGAGGCGAGGACGAAGTAAGCGAGGAGGAAAAGCGCGAAGCAGCCGAAAATAAAAAACGCCGCATACCACAGGTTCAGCCGGAGGCTGAAACTGCGGCCGGAACGTTCAATCGGCTTTGAGCGCATAACCAACCCCGCGCAGCGTGTGAATCATCTTTTTGCCGAAATCCCGGTCAATCTTGTTGCGCAACCGGCAAACCACCACGTCCACGACGTTCGTCTGCGGATCGAAACTGTAATCCCACACGTGTTCAAGGATGAGCGCTTTGGAAGCCACTTTGCCGGCGTTGCGCATCAGATATTCGAGCAGTGAAAACTCGCGCGACTGCAGATCGATCTTTTGATTCCCTCGCCGCACCTCGCGGGTGATGAGGTTCATAGTCAGCTCGCCGACAGTCAGTGTCGTCGGCTCGGTCTCGCGCGAGGCGCGTCGGATCAGGGCCTGCACGCGGGCCAGCAATTCGCTGAAGGCAAACGGCTTTACCAGGTAATCATCGCCGCCGCTTTGCAGGCCCTTGATGCGGTCATCCACGGAAGCCCGAGCGCTGAGAATGAGGACCGGGAGGTTGATTCTGCGATTGCGCAACTCCTGAACCAGGCCCAGGCCGTCGAGCTTCGGGAGCATAATGTCAACCACCGCCGCGTCGTAAGGCGTGGTCGTCGCCAGAATCAGACCGTCTTCGCCGTTGGCCGCGTGATCCACGGCGAAGCCGCTCTGTTTCAGCCCCTTGATCACGAACGAGGCGATCTTTTTGTCGTCCTCAACAACCAGGATGCGCATGTGGCCACTTTCTGTTCCGCCGCCTCCGATTTGCTCTCCGACAATTTCGATTTGTGGGCGTTCGGTTTCCATGAGTTTGCCACAAGGAATTTTGGCGGCAAAAAGAAAAGTTTCCCCGCAGCGGAGCGTAGCGCACGCTTCCAGCGTGCCAGTTGCGCGGCATCCGTGCCGCGGTGCGACCCGAGGCTGGGAAGCCTCGCAACTTGCAGGCAAAGGTGCCTGCGCTACGGGCAGCCGCCGCAGGAAAACCTCACCTACTTTGATTTGCCCTCGTTCACGACGACGTAGTCGCTGCCGCCGCGACTCCAGAACCCCACGAGCACCTGGTTGGTCTTGACGTGTTTGCTCACCTCAACCGCTTCTGCCGCATTGGTCACCCGTTTGTGATCGATCTCTTGAATCACGTCGCCGGGTCGCAGTCCGGCTTCGTAGGATGCGGAATCCGGGTCCACCTCCGTGATCAACGCGCCTTTCACTCGGTCGGGAATGTTGAACCGGCTGCGCGCCGCGGAGTCGATGTCGCCGACCGTCACGCCATTCAGCGCGTCGCTCTCGTTGTCGCCGGGCTCATTGTTGGCGGAGGCCAATTTCTGTTCCGGCATTTCTTTGAGGGTCACCGCGAACGTCTTCTCCTTTCCGTCGCGGAGGACTTTC
>QHPA01000538.1 GCA_003218935.1 Verrucomicrobiota bacterium | reverse complement strand
CGCCTCGGCGGATGCGTCCTTGGGATTGTCCGGTCGGATTCCCTTGCCGTAGATATCGACGCAGAAAACGTTGTAGCCGAGCTTTGCGAGCATTTCCGCTCGCTTCTTTTCATACTCGCTCAGCCCCTTCCACTGATGGACGACCAGCACACCGGGACGCCTGCCCGTCACGGCGGTGTCGTAGGCCAGGAACCCTTCGAGCGTCGCGGTGCCTTGTTTGTATTCGATGGTTTCTTTGTGCAATTCTGCGCGGGCGGCCATCGCCCAGGCCAACAGGCAAACTGAGGATAAGAGTTTTTTCATAGGGCCCGACTTAGTAACCAATGTTGGCCCGGCAAACAAGCGTCCTGTCGCCACTGGCCGGAGCGATGCAGTTGACCGGGGAGCGCACGCGGCTCGCCAATTGTGTTCGGCATGAAAAGCAGCTGAGGTTTTCCATGAACCACCCCCTCTCCCTGCCCTCTCCCCGCCGTGCGGGGAGAGGGCAGGGAGAGGGGTGCCAATCTGGTTCATGGCTTCGATTCCCGCCCGGGTTTTAGAGGTGTTCCCTCCCCATGAACTTGGAGGAACATCCGACATCGAACATCCAGCCCCGAACATCGAATGGCAGCGCGAATCCTCGTTTACCCGGCCTCTCCTCCTTTGGGGAAGGAGAGGGAGAAGGGAAGCGCCGCTGCGCTCCAGGCAAACTACTTGCCGAACAAGTATTGGCGGCTCGCGTCCTCTCCCCTTTCGCAAAGGAGTCCTTTCCGATATAATTTCGGTGATGCAACCGCTCAGTCCGCCCGACACACATTTTCTTTCCGCCGCCGCCGGCTGGTATGAATTGGGAAACATCACGGAGGCGAAGGCGGAATTGGAAAGAATCTCACCGGCGCTGCGCGAGCATCCTGACGTGCTGGAACTGCGCTGGCTCGTTCACGCGCAGGAGAAGAATTGGGAACAGGGATTGGAAGTCGCTGAAAAACTCGTCGAGATCGCCCCGGAACGTTCTTCCGGCTGGCTGCACCGGGCTTACGCGCTTCGCCGGGTGCAGCGGGGCGGGTTGCAAACCGCGTGGGACGCCCTGCTGCCCGCCTTTGAGAGATTTCCGAAGGAACCGACGATTCCTTACAATCTCTCCTGTTACGCCTGTCAGATGGGCCGACTCGACGAAGCGAGCGAATGGCTCCAGCGCGCCGTGAAAATCGCCGGCAAAGAAAAAATCAAATTCATGGCCTTGAACGACGACGACCTGGAACCGCTCTGGGAGGAGATCAAACAGCTTTAGCGCGAATTTCTGGTAGCGGAAGGATCGACAGGCCGTAGCCGCCGACCTGAGGAGGCGGACATCATATAAGTGCGCACATCCGCCGACTCACGTCGGCGGCTACGAAGGCCGGCGCGAAACGCACTTTTCACAGCAACACCAATTGTCTGCCCGACACCTCGCCCAATCCGCTGACGCCAAGTCCGATCAGTCTCAACGGCCGTGACACCAGTTTTTCCTTCGCCAATAAATAGCAACCGAGTCGATAAATGTCCCGCGCCTCGGTGACGGGTTCCTCGACCGAGATCTGCCGCGTGAGCGTCGTGAAATCGCTGTAACGAACTTTGATCTGCACCGTCTTCGCGGCCAGATGGCGGCGTTTGAGCTTCCCGGAAATTTCCGCCGCCTGTTCGCGCAGACATTTGCGCAGCGCCGGCCGGTCGTCGGTGTCGCGCAGGAAGGTCTCCTCGCTGCTGATGCTCTTGACCTCATCGCCCGGTTCGAGCGGACGGTCGTCGTCGCCGAACGCAAACTGCTTCAGTTTCGGTCCAAACGAGCCGGCCAACGCCCGCAGGTCGCCCGGATAATCCTGCAAATCGCCGACCGTCGTGATGCCGGCCTGATTGAGCGCCTGCTCGGTCACTTTGCCGACGCCGTGAATCGCGCGCACGGACATCGGCCGCAGGAACAAGACCTTGTCGCGTTCGGGAACCATCGTGAGGCCGTCGGGCTTGTTGAAATCGCTGGCGAGTTTGGCGAGCAGTTTGTTGGCGGCGATCCCGATGCTGGCGGTCAAGCCGCATTGGGAGAAAATCTTGCGCTTCAACTCGCGCGCCAGCGGCACCGCTTGAAGGAGCGCTGCATCGGCGTCTTGTGGAGCAACCGGGCGGCCTGTTCCCGTTGCATTTGTTTCGACCGTCAGGCGAGACGCCTGACCTACAACATCCGAGAGATCGAGATAGGCTTCATCAATCGAAACCTGCTCGATCAGCGCGCCGGTCTGCGCGACGAGCGCCATG
>QHPA01000139.1 GCA_003218935.1 Verrucomicrobiota bacterium | reverse complement strand
GACAACCGAGCGCCCCTCGGAAGCCCGGCTTGAGCCAACAGGTCGAATACGGCTCCCCGAAATGACTCGATTGTCGGGCGCCGCCGGTCGTTATATCCCCACCAACATCCGCGCCATTTTCTTTTTATCGTACGGCTCCCCCAGGCCGAGCGGCGCAGTGGCGGGGACCAGCGCGGGATCGTGGTACGTGCCGAACATCCGGTCCCAGAGGCTGAAGGTCGTGCCGAAATTCGTCCGGCTGTGCGCGGTCGAGTGATGCACGCGATGATACGCCGGCGTGATGATGAGATATCTCAGCGGCCCGATGTTCACGTCGATGTTGGTGTGTTCCCAGAACTGGATGAGAATCCCGATTGAGTAGCCGAGGCCGGCTTCGAGCGGACTCAGGTTGAACACCAGCATCGGCACCGCCGCCTGCGGGACGTTGTAAATGAACGAGTGAAGGAAGCTGGTGCGGAACCCGGAGAACCAGTAAAGGTGCTCGATGGAATGATGCCACGCGTGCGTGCGCCAGAGCGGATCGAACCGGTGTTGAGCCCGGTGAATCCAGTAGATCATGAAGTCCACCAGAAAAATGGCCATCACGATCCGCACTCCGCCCGGCAGCCCTTGCAGCGCGCGCCAACCGCCGAGCATCCATGCCGGCGCTGTTGCGTTGACGAACCTGATGATCGTGTAGTTCGAGAGGCGGTTCATCACGATGGCCAGAGCGAAGGAGAAGACGTCGATCTTCAAATCCTTCCAGCGATCCACCTCGCGCGCGGGCCGGACGCGCTCCAACACTTCAAACACCAGGACGAGCGCGAAGAAAGCCGCCGTTTGAATGTTTTCCGAATTGAACATGCTAATCAGGCCGCAAGAGAGAACACAGAATCGCGAGCCACAAAGACCAAGCACAAACGCTGAAATCTTTTGCGCTTGGTGTGCCTTTTTGTGGCCATCTTCATCTCTTCAAATTAAAGCGCATCCTGCAGTTTTCTTAATGTCGAGTTGCGTGAGCGGGATTGTTCCGAATCGCGCGGAAAAAATCAAGCGGCAGAAAAGCAGGGTCGTGTCCCAATTCAGTAGCGTCGAGCCTGCGGCTCGAGGAATCGGCGCACAGCGCCGACTCTACAGCAAATTGGGACACTGCCAAAAGTAGCAGCGGGCCTCTGGCCTGACGTAGGGCGGCATCTTGCCGCCCGGACCAAGGTTTCCAACGCTCCGCGACCACTTCACGGCGCACACTATTTCCGCCGGGCAGGATGCCCGGCTCTACGTCAGGCGAGAGGCCTGCCGCCGCACACACGGCGCCCTCATCCTGCCAATAGCGCCTCGCCTTTCGCCACCGCGCGACGCCCGAAATTCGGCGACGTCTTCAGGCACGCCTTGAACTTGCGCCGACGTGCGCTCGTTTCGTCGCCGGAATACAATCGCTTCACCAGCTTCAGGAAGCCGCTTTGCAGTTGCGCGACGGTCATGTTTTTCGGCGTGATGTTGATGTCGAAGAGCGTACAGAGTTCCCACGCTTTATCGCGGATGACACGGCCCTCCTCTTTCAACCGCTGATACAACGGTGTGCCGGGGAACGCGGTCAAAAACGTCACCTGCACTTCGTAAAGCCCGGACTCCTTCACGAAGTTGCACACTTCGTCGAACACTTCGGGCGTGTCGCCGTCGAGACCGAGGATGAAACAGCCGTTCACCGTGACGCCGTAGGATTGGATTTTCTGAATCGCGGCGAGGTAGTTGCCGCGCTGGCGCGCTTTCCAATTATTGTTCAACTCGACGCCCTCGAGGCTGAGCTTGCGCGGGCTTTCCAGGCCGATGAGGATTTGCTGGCAGCCGGAGTCACGCATGAGACCGAGCAAATCGTCGTCCTCAGCCACTTTTACGTCCGCTTCGGTGAACCAGCGCAGTTTTTCCTTCGCCACTTCGCGCAACAGACGCTTATAGTGCTCGCGATGAACGAAGCTGTTGTCGTCGGCGAACTCGATGAACGGGCGCGGCCAGATTTTTTTGATTTCGTGAATCTCGGCGATGACTTTCTCGACCGGCTTCAGTTTGTAGCGCGGCGTCAGGAGAATCGAGCTGGCGCAGAAATCGCACTTGTGCGGACAGCCGCGGCTCGTCTGCACGGTGATCCGGTTGTATTTGTCCGGGTCGAGCAGATCGAACCGCGGCATCGGCGCCTCCCGAAGATCGAACCCACCCCTGGGCGTTTGCACGTAGAACGCTTGCAGGCGCCCGCGCTCGAAATCGTCCAGCACCGCTGGCCAGAGCGGCTCCCCTTCGCCAATGACGACGCTGGCGCAATGCTCCTTCGTTTCCTCCGGCAATGAACTCACAGGAATGCCGCCCATCACCACGGGAATGTTTTTGCCGCGATAAAAGTCGGCGACCTGCCACGCTTCTTTCAGTTGCGCCGTGAAGGTGCTGAGGGCGATCAGATCGAAATGGTCCGGCAGTTCGCTCTCCTTCCGGAGTTCGGCGATTTCGTGATATTCAACTTCGAATTGTCGCGTCGTCAGCCCGGCGAGCGTGAGCAAGCCGAGGCTCGGCAACGAAGCAATAATGCGGTTGCGGTCCACGAATCCGGGCAAGGTGAGACCGAGTTGAGTGAGCTCTTCATTGTGCGCGCGCACGCCGCTCATGGCGATGAGTCCGATCCTTTTCATGATTTGATGACCTCCCAAAGGGTCAACGTTCCGCCGGTGAACAGGCTGACCACGGGAACCAGGAACAGCGCTCGGAACCGGGGCCGGTGCGCAATAATGAAACAACAAATCGGCATCGAGACGGCGCCCAAAACAAATCCCCACGACGCGACCGTCGCCGCGGTCGAAGCGCGAGTGAAACTCTTTGTCGTGAGGTAAAACAGGAAATTCACCCAGGCGAGACCGAAGAGCGAAATGTGCCCCAGGCGATACAGCCGCCGTCTGAAACTCGTGTAGCCGCCCATCCAGTGCTCCTTGTGAAAGTTCAACCCGAAAAAGAATCCGACCGCGAAGCCGAGCACAATCCCCAGCCACGCGAGGATCAAATTAAGCTGGGCGGCATGGGAGTTCATGGTCTTGAATTTTGATTCGATGCCATTTTTTACGGAGCAGCCGCTGGCCAAAGAACAGAAAAGCAGCCCGCCAGCAGACTGCGCGCTGCGTTGATGGGCAAAAGGCGTTCCGTTGTGAACGGCTGCCGGGTCATTTCTGCGATTTGGATGCGGCCTGCCTTTTCAAATTGATCGGTTCGCCGAACGCGCCTTCCGTCTTCAAATGCGCCAGCACAAATTTTTGCAATTCCCGCGTGGACGCTGTTAAGACGATTTGCGCGTCGTCACCGTCCCCGACTTTTTCGTGGCGGATGGCGCGGGGATTTTTATGGAGGAATTCCCGCAGCCACTTCAGGTCAAGCGGATTCATTTGCAGAGTCGGCTCGATTTGCGAGACCCGCAGGAAGGAATGGGTTCGGACCAGGTGAATTTTATAAAAGTCGCTGCGGTTCATTTCCTCGATGCCCGACTCGTCCGGAAAAAAGTCGAGGAATCGCGCGTCCCCGATCTTCAACAGGCGCGCATCGAATCGTCCGGCCTTTCCGTCGGTTTCCGCATAGACGAATTTGTAGGATTTTTCGCCCGCTTTTTCAAAGGTCCACGTAAATTCCTTCGAATCGTCCTTGTCGCTCCAAACGCCCACCAGCGCCGGGTCAAACACCAGGTCTTTGTCGGTGTAAAGCGGGTTGATCGAGGTGGGGAGGCAACCGGCCAAGCCGTACAGGACAACGAGCGCAACGGGCAACAGAGTCTTTTTCATAGGAGTTCCGATGTTGATGGTTCGTGAATTTTCAGGTTTGTCACAATTGGTTTTCTCCGCCAGGAATCTTCTGTCAAAGAATTTATTTTCCAAGCCGGCTCGCCGCGTCATTTCTGGAATCCGGGCCGGTCTTGGTTTCTTCACAACGGAGCCGAAGCTATCGGTTCTCGTTTCGCGGTGTTAATTGATAAACTTTGTCGGGGGATTGATTCCCTCAATAGGCCTGAGCTGGCGGCAGGCGTACCCGCGTATAAGGGCGGCATCTGCCGCACGGAGAATTGCTCCACGGTGCCGCACACCTCCTGGCAGCCCACCCGCCGTGGCGCCGGGCGAGACGCCCGGCACTACGGCAGGCGAGGACGCCTGCCGCTGCACCGCAACTTGGAGATGCGCCGAGCATGTTTCTTTGGGGTATTGGAAATCGGAAGCCGCAAAGCGGCGAAAGAAACTCTCGTCGGCCGGAATTCTATCGCCCCCCTCACGGGGCTTTTGGCGATGGCGCATTTTTCCCCACGGCTTCCGCCACTCCGTGGCTGATGTCTTACGCGCCCGAAATCAACCCCGCGCGCTCTGTTCTTGCTTCCGAATCAGCAACTGCTACAATCGCCAGGGAACCCCTAAGAGCCATGAACATCCATCACCTGGAGCTGTTCTATTATGTTGCCAGGCATGGCGGCATCAGCGAGGCGGTGCGCAACATCCCTTACGGCATTCAACAGCCAGCGGTCAGCGCGCAAATCATCCAACTGGAAGAATCGTTGGGGGTGACGCTGTTCAATCGCCGCCCTTTTTCTCTGACCGCCGGTGGCGAAAAACTCTTTGGTTTCATCCAGGCGTTCTTTGACGGGCTGGAACCTATGGCCGACGAACTGCGCGGGGGCGGGGCACAGCAGGTCCGGTTTGGCGCCTCGGGCACCGTCCTGCGCGACCACCTGCCGGAACTGGCGCAACACGTGCGCAAAAAATTTCCCAACCTGAAATTGACCTTGCGCGAGGGACACCAGCCGCAGTTGGAAGCCTGGCTCCAGAAACAGGAACTCGACCTGGCGGTCACCCTGCTCGAAGGCAAGCCGCCGGCAGGGGTCAACTCACTGCCGCTGCTGAAACTGCCGTTGGTCCTGCTCCTGGAAAGATCCTGTCGCCTGACGTCGGCTGAGGAACTTTGGAAGCGGGACAAAATCGAGGAAACCCTCATCAGCCTGCCGCCGTATGAAGCGATCCCGAAACATTTTCAACAGGGCTTGAGCCGGCTGGGCATCGACTGGTTTCCGCGCATCGAAGTGACTTCGCTGGCGCTGATCGAGACTTATGTCGAAAGCGGGTTTGGCATCGGACTGTCGCTCGCCATTCCCAGATACAGGTTGTCCGCCAGAATCCGCGCGGTCCCGCTGGATGGCTTTACTCCGGTGACCCTGGCCGCGCTCTGGCCGGGCAAAACGACGCCGCTCGTGCAGGCGTTTCTGGACGAACTGCGGCACCGGTCGCAGGGACTGACGAATTGATGAAACGAATTCCGGGCGCCGCGGACCGATTTGATCGCGATGTTTGAGGAATAAGTCTTGCCCTGCAAAGCTGAAACTGGTAGTTCTCACTCCTATCTGAACCGATAGCTGAAGCAATCCTTCATTCCCGGAGCCCCTATGAAAAGATTCGTCCCTCTTTTCGCGGTGACAGCGGTTATCACCTGCGTCACAACCACTCGCGCCGCGATCATCACCGTCAATACGGAAGACAATACTGATTTCAGCGCAGGCAAAACCAACCTGGTCACTGCCATCAACAGTCTGCACGACGGCGATACGATCAGCTTCAATGTTCCTGGCACAGCCGGGCAGGTGCATTACCTTCAGACCCCTCCGAACGGCTATCCAATCATCACCAACAACGGCGTGACAATTGACGGGTACAGCCAGCCGGGAGCTTCCCCCAACAGCAACCCGATTCACGCTCCGAACAACGCCAGAATCAAAATCTGCATTGATTCGAGGAACGGAAACGGGACCGATATGGGAAAGATCGAGTCTCTTGGACCTCCGGGAGATAAGGGCTTGGCGATACTAACTGCGCCGGCGGTGGATCCCAATAAGAACGACACGAGCCTTTGCGATCCATCCAATTCTGATTGTGGGGGACCGCCTTGTATAAAAGGCCTCTCGTTTGCTCGAGATTATACCCATTCCTGCGCAAATTGGCACGTCAGTGGGTGCTGGATTGCAGTGGACCCGGCGGACGGCCAAATCAAATACCTGGCTGACGGTACGACCGTTGCGGCTCCTGCCATCGCCATTGCAGCTTATCGACATCGAGACGCTTCGAGCAGCAATCCGGTGTACCCTCAACCAGGCATCATCGGAGTCGCGGCAGGCTCCTCCAATCCCCGCGCCGAATTCAACGTCATCATCAACGGCTATGGATTCGATTCCGAAGGTCTTAACTACCGCATTTCCGGAAATTTCTGGGGCGTTCTGCCGGATGGCATGACCAGCGCGGACTTTTCCGTACTCAATGGCGGAGCCCAATTGGGCGATGGATTTGTCGAAATCGGACGGGACGTTTCCAATACCGTCATTGGAACCGACGGCGATGGCATCAACGACGCGGACGAAGGCAACGTCTTTGGCGGATTCGCGAAAGGCGGTGCGGTAATGATTAATCTGTACAGCACGCCCCAAACCAACATTGTGATTGCTGGCAATACGTTCGGCGTCGCCGTTGACGGCGTGACGCGATTCACTAACACCGCCGCCGTTGTGGACGGATTCAACAGCCAGGCAACGGCACAATTCGGCTCGGACTTTGACGGCTTGAGTGATGCTGTGGAAGGCAACGTGGTTTTCAACAACAATCCTTTTGCGACGGTATTCCCCGACCCTGCCGCCGCCGCGGAACCTCGTCTGCTTGCCCTCAGTCCAGGCTCTCGCGTGTCGTTCCGGGGAAATAAATTGGTCAATAACGATCTCGCTCCATTTAGCTACGCCGACGGCTCCGGCAGCCGCCTGGACAGCTTCACGAATTATGCAGCCCCTTTCATGAGCACCAACGCGGACATCATTCCAATTCTGTCCACCAACAGCACTTTCCCCCGGCTGACTGGAACATGTGCCGTCGGCGTTGCGCCTTACACCAACATCATCATAGACGTTTACCAGCTTGACCCGGAGGGTTGGGAGAACGGGAAGCTGTTCGGTTTGAGCGAGCTGATTACTCCCGACGGGGTGACCAACGGCTTCCCGCAGGGACGCAAATATCTC
>QHPA01000344.1:10148-29035 GCA_003218935.1 Verrucomicrobiota bacterium | reverse complement strand
GTCGTGGATCGCAGAGCGCAATAACTGGGATGAATTCCTCATGCTGCCGTTCGCGGCGCTGCTTTTTCCCATCGCCCGCATCGCGCTCGCCCCGCTGGCGCTGGCGCTGAACCGGCATCGATGAACTCCACGCCGAATCGATGCCTTTGAAGAACTGGAGCGCCTCACCCCGGCGCTTCCAGGAGTGTCTTCATAAGTCACGGATCGCGCTTAGAGAGCATGAATGGTGGGGGAGACTCCGTCGAGCCCTGATCTCCCAACGACAGAAATCAGACTCAACGGAGTCTCGCCCCACCGGGTTCATGGGCGGCCGAGGTGAGGCCGAGTTTCGCCTTCTGCTGAACCGCTCCGTAAGACTGGTCGCTTGGGCCGGGCCTCCGCTACGCCAGCAATTTCTCCACGAGTTCTCCCGACACGTCCGTGAGCCGGAAATCGCGGCCCTGGAAACGGTAGGTCAACTTCGTGTGGTCGAATCCGAGCAGGTGCAGGATGGTCGCGTGCAGATCGTGGACGTGGACTTTGTCAGTCGTCGCGTTGAAGCCGAACTCGTCCGACTCTCCGATTGTGACGCCTCGTTTGACGCCGCCGCCGGCCAGCCACATGGTGAAGCAATTCGGATGATGATCCCGTCCGTCATCGCCGCCGCCCTGGACCATTGGTGTGCGGCCAAATTCACCGCCCCAGATGACCAGTGTGTCATCGAGCATGCCGCGTTGTTTGAGGTCTTTAATGAGGGCGGCGCAGGGCTTGTCGGTGACTTCGCAGTTTTTGGCGATGTCCTTTTTCAGATTTCCGTGCTGGTCCCACGCTTCGTGAAAAATTTCCACGAACCGGACGCCGTGCTCGACGAGCCGGCGAGCGAGCAGGCAGGCGTTGGCAAACGAGCCTTTGCCCGGCTCGGCGCCGTACATCTCGAGCGTCTGTTTCGATTCTCGCGAAATGTCCATCAGCTCGGGTGCGGTGAGCTGCATGCGATAGGCCAACTCGAACGAGTTGATGCGCGTGGCGATTTCGGGATCGCCGACGACGTCGAGATGTTTTTGATTGAGCCGTTTGATGGTGTCGAGTGAGTCGCGCTGAATCTGCTGGTCCACCCCTTTGGGATTCGAGAGGTAGAGGACCGGATCGCCGATGCTGCGGAAGAGGACGCCTTGATAAACCGATGGGAGAAAACCGGCGCCCCAGTTGGACGACCCGCCGCTCGGTCCTTTGGCGCCGGTGCTGAAAACCACAAAGGCCGGCAAGTCCTGCGACTCGGCGCCCAAACCGTAAGTCGCCCATGCGCCGACGCTCGGCCGCCCAAACTGCTGCGTGCCGGTGTTCATCAGAATCTGGCCGGGCGCGTGATTGAACGCGTCGGTGTACATCGACTTGACGATGGCGATGTCGTCCACCACCTCGGCGAGGTGCGGCAGAAGCTCGGAGAGTTCAGCTCCGTTCTGGCCGTGTTTGGCGAATTTGAACTTGGGTCCGAGCAACGCAGCGTTCGGATTGATGAATGCGGCCCGGTATCCTTTGACGAGGTCTTCGGGTGGCGGTTTGCCGTTCCATTTCTCCAGCGCCGGTTTGTAATCGAACAATTCGAGGTGGCTCGGCGCGCCGGCCATGAAGAGGTAAATGACGCGCTTGGCCTTGGCGGTGAACTGCGGCTGCCGCGGCGCGAGTGGACTCGCGAGCGCCACGGGCGCGGCCCAGCCATTTTCACGAAAGAGCGTGCCGAGCGCGATGGCGCCGAGGCCGACGCCGCATTGCTGGAAGAACCAGCGGCGCGTGATGAGTTTGGGTTCGTGGCCAAGATAGAGATGAGATTGGCAGTTCATAATCTTTGTTAAATGACCAATGGCAAAGTCCCAATGACCAAAGAATTTCCAATTCTCAAATCCCATGCGGTTCGCCGTCCGGTAGCAACTCCGGTTACGGTCGCTGGGGTTCGATTCGTTTTTGCTCTTCGGGTCATGGGAACTATTTTCGGAAAATGGAACAAAAGATCAAATGCAACTCCTTCGCCTCTTGCCACAGGCTGCGAGCATCGGAGCGAAGACCTTCCTCGGCAGTCGCAACCATTCGTAAGAAGAACTTGGCCAGGTCTTTGTCCCAACAGCCGGTGACGTATCCCATTGGGATTTGAGCCTTGAATCTTCTTTGAGCCTTGGTCATTGGGAATTGGTCATTCTTTAGTGATCGTTTCATCCAAATTCAACAACACGCGGGACACGACCATGTAGGCCGCGAGTTGCGCCGGCGTCGCGCCTGAAGGCAGCTCGACGGGTTTTTCATTTTTGCCCGTGGCGAGTTCGAGCGGATTCACCCAGCCTTGCGCGATACGCAGCTTTTCCTTATCCAACAAGGCGAGCAATTCTTTCCGCTCGTCAGCGTTCGGCGGACGGCTCAAAGCGCGGCGGAAAGCGTAGTTGACGCGGTCGGCGTCGGTCTTGCCGCCTTCAACGAGCATCTTGTGCGCGAGCGCCTGGGCGCATTCGACAAACTCGGTTTCGTTCAACGAAATGAGCGCCTGCAGCGGCGTGTTCGAGCGTTGGCGGCGGACGCAGGAGAAATCGCCGTTCGGCGCGTCGAACGTTTGCAGCATCGGATACGGCACCGAGCGGAACTTGAAAATGTAGAGGCTGCGACGATAGCGCTCCGGGCCGGTCTCCTCTTTCCACACTTTCGGGCCATAGCTGGCGGGCGGTTGGAACAAAAATTCCGGAGCGGGCGGATAAATGCTGCGACCGCCCATTTCCGGATTGAGCAGGCCGCTGGCGGACAGCGCAATGTCGCGCACGATTTCGCCCTCGACGCGGAAACGCGGGCCGCGCGCGAGCAGACGGTTGTAAGGGTCTTTGGTGTAGAGCTGGGGCGTGACGCGCGATGACTGCCGGTAGGTGGAAGATTGAACGATTAAACGATGCAACTTCTTAGCGCTCCACCCCGAGTCCATGAACTCGCAGGCGAGCCAGTCGAGCAGTTCGGGGTGCGACGGTTTTTCGCAGCGTGTCCCGAAGTCTTCCGGCGTATCCACGAGGCCGAGGCCGAAGTAAGCCTGCCAGACGCGGTTCACGAACGCACGGGCCGTGGTCGGCGATTTGCGGTCCACCAGCCATTTGGCGAACGTGAGCCGCGATCCGTCCGCGTTTGGCGGCAAAGGATGGAGGAATGACGGCACGCCGAAGGTCACTTCCTGGCCGGGCTTGAGCCAATCGCCGCGGCGCAACATGTGAGTGGTTCGCAGCTCATCCATGGGGCCCTTTCCCTGGCGCGTCATGAGCGTCAAGGTGGGGGTGCCTTCGGGCCATTGTTTCCACAACGCCTCGATCTTGTCGTTCACCTCCTTAAACTCCGGCACCGTTGTGCGCCAATAACTGAACACGGCGGCGATTTGTGCGGGCGTCCGTTGCTCGCGTGGAACCTTGAAGACTTCGCGGACGCCGGCCGGAAGCGGATCCGCCACTACATTGGTCGCGCTGGTTACACTGATCCGCCAGCGACCGAGGTTGTGGTTCTCGTTATCGTCCGAGTTGTCGCCGCCGTGGTTTTGCTGGAGCTGGAAGTCGAGCACGACGCCATTGGTGAACGCGAGAGGTTTCTCGGGGATAAAGACCGCCTTGCGCGGAACGTTGCGGCGGCCGGCTCCGGCGTCGATCCCCCAGGCCGTGTCGCCTTTTCCATCAATCGCGTATTCAACCGGGCCGTAGATGCGTTTGTCGCCGCCGTTGCGTTTCCGGTTTTCCGATTGGAACTCGGGTTCGAGCAGTTTTTCTGCGTTGGCGTAGTCCGCCGTTGCGTTGACGAATTTGACTTCGCCTTTGTTGGTTGGGATCTGCAAGTCAATCGCTTCCACCTTGAACTCGCTCAGCGCGGCCATGCCTTTGATCGAGCGGCCCGGGCCGCCGCACGGCAGGTTTGGGTCGGTCAACTGTTCAAGTTGGAACGCGCCGATGAACGGCAGATTGTTTGTGCCGCGAAAATGCGCGGTCCATTGCGTCGGCGCGTAGCTCGCGGCGCGGATCGAGCCGTCGGCGTAGTAATAGAAGCGCTCGCCGTTTTCGCCCGCATTACGGCACTCCACCACCATCCATTCCGGCTGATCGTTTTTGACCGAGTCCTCCCATCCGTTCATGCGCTCCTGCCAAACGGGCGTGGTGTGGCGCAACCCGGCTTCGAGGTCGCGCATTTGCCGGGTCAGGTTCGCGACGAGCATTTGCTGCTCGGTCGAGTAGGCGATCAGCGAGGCCTCGTGGTCGTTGTTCAGGAACGCAAACAGGCGGTAATATTCCTCCTGCGTCAGCGGATCGAATTTATGGTTGTGGCACTGGGCGCATTGAATCGTAAGCCCAAGAACACTCTTGCCGATGCAGTCCATTCGGTCGAACAATCCTTCCATCCGGAATTGCTCGGGGTCCACGCCGCCTTCCTCGTTCAACATCGAATTGCGGAGAAATCCGGCCGCGATGAGATCGTCCTGCCTCGGATTTGGCAACTGATCGCCGGCGATCTGTTCGATGATGAACCGGTCGTAGGGCAGGTCCTGGTTGAACGCGTTGATAATCCAGTCGCGATACGCCCAGATGAAACGCGGCTTGTCCTTCTCAAAACCGTCCGAATCGGCGTAACGCGCGGCGTCGAGCCAGTGCCGTCCCCAACGCTCGCCGTAATGCGGCGAGTTCAGCTGGCGCTCCACCTGTTCTGCGTATGCTTCGGAGGACTTGTCCGCGAGGAACGCGTTCATTTCCGCAATCGTCGGCGGCAGGCCGACCACATCAAGGCTGAGCCGGCGCAGCAGCGTGACCTGGTCCGCTTCAGGCGACGGCCTGAGTCCCTCCTTGTCCAACCGCGCGAGGACAAAATTATCAATTGGCGTCCGCACCCACTTTCTATTCTTCACTTCGGGAACTTGGGGGCGAACCGGCGATTTGAAGGCCCAATGCTGCTTCGGGTCTTTGGTTTCAGCGGCTTCTATCGGTGAGTGGAACAGGCCGGAAGCAGCAATCAAGAGGGCGGCCCACAACGGCGCCCAAGCGAAGAATCTCACGCTGGCTTGCACAGACTAATAGTAATGCCTGAATCCGCCATGCACGTCTAGGAATGAATGCAGTTCGTGCCATGACCAAAAAAGGGGATGGGAATCACCTTGCTGCCGATTTGGGAGCATGTCTTACTCTCTGTGAATGCCGTTACCGGGCGATTATCACATGCACACGCCCCTCTGTCGCCATGCCGTAGGCGAACCGACCGAGTACGCGGCGCACGCGGTTAAACTGGGGCTGAAGGAAATCGGATTCTCGGAGCACAGTCCAATGCCGCGCGACGACTTCGATGACTGGCGCATGCTGTCGGGCGATATGGATGAATACGTGGCGAAGGTCCAAAAAGCCCGCCGGGACCATCCAGGTCTGGCGATCAAACTGGCGTTGGAAGTGGATTATCTGCCCGGATACGAAGCCTGGATTCGCGAATTGGCGGCGCGGCATTCCTGGGACTACCTGATCGGCGCGGTGCATTACGTTTCGGACTCCTGGGACCTGGACAACCCAAAAAAAATCTCTGAATGGAAAGAGCGCGATCCATTTGAAGTCTGGAGCGCTTACTTCGAGCGGCTCACGCTGGCGACCGAATCCGGGCTTTTCGAGACCATCGCGCACGCTGACTTGTGCAAGAAATTCTGCTTCTATCCGAAACAGGATTGCACGCCGCTCTTCAAACGCTTTCTCAAAGCCGCCAAACGAAAAGATGTGGCCATGGAACTCAACACGTCCGGCTTGCGCAAAGACTGTAAAGAAATCTATCCGAGTCCTCAAATCGTGATTCTGGCGGCGCAAATGGGCGTGCCGATCACCTTCGCTTCGGATGCCCACTCGCCCGGCGAAGTGGGGATGAACTTCGTCGAAGCCGTCGAACTGGCACGCCGCGCGGGTTATACTCACCGCTGCCGGTTCACACAACGACGACGCGAAGAGGTGAAGTTCTGACGGCGGGGGTTATGAGCCTTGTTACTTTTTCATTTCCGACAACCGCCTTATTCGGCGCCGGCGTCCTGAGTGAGCTACCGAAACGATTGCAAATTTTAAGGATTCAAAGGCCGCTGGTCGTGACCGATCCGGGCCTGCTCAGCACAAGTTCTTTCGAGTTGTTTGAGCAAGCGCTCGGCGAAAAGAAAAAAGGCAAAACCTGGTTTCTTTACTATGGAGTTCATCCCAACCCGATTGAGCAGGATGTCGTCGATGCGGCGGAAACGTTTCGCGCAAACGATTGCGACGGTGTGATCGCCATCGGTGGCGGCAGCCCGCTGGATGTCGGCAAGGCCGCGCGTCTGCTCGTGAGACGGCCCGGTTTCGGCCTGGCAAGGTTTTATGACGAGCCTGACTGGTACGGCCTGGCGCCGTTGGTCGCCATCCCGACGACCGCCGGCACCGGCAGTGAAGTCGGCCGCAGCTCGGTCATCACGCTCGCCGGCGCCAGGCGCAAGGTCGTGATCTTCCATCCGCAACTGCTCGCGAAATTGGTCTTTCTCGACCCCGAACTGACTCGCGGCCTGCCACCCGGACTTACGGCCGCTACTGGGGCGGATGCATTGACTCACTGCCTTGAAAGCTATACCTGCCCGGTGTTCCATCCGATGTGCGACGGCATCGCGCTGGAGGGCATCCGGCTCATCGTGGACGCGCTTCCGCGCGCCTACCGCGACGGCCAGGATCTCGACGCGCGCGGCAAGATGCTCGTGGCCGCCGCGATGGGCGCGGTCGCGTTTCAGAAAGACCTTGGCGTCGTCCATTCGATGGCGCATCCGCTCTCAACGATTTGCGGCATGCACCACGGTCTTGCCAACTCCCTTTGCCTGGTTGCCGGCATGAAATTGTGCGCTGAACGCAAGCCAGGACTCTACCGTCGCGTCGGCCTCGCCTGCGGGCTCGAAGTAATGAAATACTCCGATGCTGAAGCTGACCAGCGCACGATCGCGTTCCTGGCAGAATTCCTCGCCGGCCTGGGCCTCAACACAAAACTCCGCGACCACGGCGTGAAGGAAGAGCACCTCGAGGCCCTGGTCGCTCAAGCCGTCGAAGACCCGTGTCACAAGACCAACGCCGTGCCGGTGACGAAAGAGGATTTCAGGAAGCTCTATCATGAGGTGTTGTGAGCCGACCGTCAGAATTCTATCTCGCTCAGGTCAACGTTGCTTTGGCTGCGGCACGGTTTGATTCCCCCGTGATGGCCAGCATGGTTTCGCGGATCGCGGAGATCAACGCGCTTGCAGAGCGGAGTCCCGGCTTTGTCTGGCGATTCCACAACCCGCCCGGGTTCGACTGGCTTGCGCCCTTTGCGGGCTATTTTGGCGCTTTCGAGCCGGAGCGCATTTTCTTCAACATGTCGGTCTGGGAAAACGTGGAGGACCTGCGCCGGTATGTCTTTGAAACTGCACACGTCGAGTTGCTTCGCGGCAAAGAGGCCTGGATGCTGCCCGCGCTTCGTCCGCATCTTGCCCTATGGTGGATTCCCGGCACTCGGCTTCCCACAGTGGAAGAAAGCAGGCAAAGACTTGCTTTTCTAGCCAGGCGCGGTCCAACCCGTGAGGCATTTTCGTTTGCAAAACCGTTTCCGCCGCCTGTCGATGTGACTTCTATTCCCGATGCCAGGCAGGCTTGAGTTATGCGCCTTCCTGCCCAACTCTTCTTCGACGGTGCCTGGCGCAACTCTGCCTCCGGCCGCCGCACCACGCTCATCAACCCGGCGACGGAAGAACCGTTTGGCGAGGTCGCCGCGGCGGACGTCGCTGACGTGAACGCCGCGGTCGAGTCCGCGCAGCGTGTGTGGGAATCAGGTTGGCGCGACGTCGCGCCCGGCAAACGTGAAGCGATTTTGCACGCCGTTGCCCGCAAACTCCGGGAGCACCTCGAGGAAATTGCGCAACTCGAAACCCTGCACATCGGCAAACCGATCAGCGACGCGCGCGATGAAGCGTCCCTGGGCGCGCGCGTGTTCGAGTATTACGCCGGCGCGGTCACCAAATTCTGCGGCCAGACGATTCCCGTTGGACGCGGTGGATTCGACTTCACGTTGCGCCAGCCGATGGGCGTCGTGGCCGCCATCGTGCCGTGGAACTTTCCGTTTCCGATTGCGTGCTGGAAGGCCGCGCCCGCGCTCGCCGCGGGCAACTGCGTCGTGCTCAAGCCGGCATCGCTCTCGCCGCTCACGGCGATCAAACTTGGCGAACTCGCCCACGCTGCGGGACTGCCGCCCGGCGTGCTACAGGTGCTGCCCGGTTCGGGTTCGGCCATCGGCGACGCGCTCGTCACCCATCCGCTCGTTCGCAAGGTTTCCTTCACCGGCTCCACCGGGATCGGCCGCCACATCATGGAACTGGCAGCGCGCGATTTGAAACGCATTTCGCTCGAACTCGGCGGCAAATCGCCCAACATCGTTTTCGCCGACGCCGACTGGCAACGCGCGGCCGAGACCTCGCCCATGAGCGTCTTCGCCAACACCGGCCAGGATTGCTGCGCCCGCAGCCGTGTGTTCGTCGAACGCAGCGTCTGCGAGCCGTTCGTGGACAGGTTCATTGCCGCGACGAAGATGCTCCTGGTTGGGGACCCGCTGAAGCCTGAAACCCAACTTGGCCCGCTGGTCTCCGCCGCCCAGCGCGCGACGGTCGAAGAATTCCTCGCCGACGCTCGCCAGCGCGGCAGCAGGTTCGCTTGCGGCGGCGGACGCCCGCGAACGAAAGGTTATTACCTCGAACCGACTGTCCTGCTTGATGTGCGCAAGGACGACCGCTGTTGGCGCGAGGAAATCTTCGGCCCGGTCGTCTGTATCGCGCCGTTCGACGATGAGGCGCAAATGATCCGTGACGTGAATGCCTCGCCCTACGGCCTGAGCGGCTCGCTTTGGACGAATGATCTGCGGCGCGCCCTTCGCATCGCCAAGGCGGTCGAGAGCGGCGTGCTGAGCGTTAACTCGCATTCCAGCGTCCACGTCGAAGCCCCCTTCGGCGGGTTCAAGCAAAGCGGCATCGGCCGCGACCTCGGTATGGCAGCGATGGACGGTTACACGGAGTTGAAGAATGTTTATGTGGCCGAGTGACGCGAAATCGAATGACTGATGGAGAGTCGAAGTAATGCAGACGACAATCGCTCAGTTCTCGTCAGTGGTCGTGGCCTGCATAAATCCACATCGGCTCTTGCTTCATGGAATAACATGATACGAACCAAGAACAATCAACCCGATCTCATGCTTTGGATCCCCACACTGCTTCAACCATTGGAGCGTGTCGTCAGGAGGGTCAAATGAAAACAACAGGAACGTTCGCTCGCCCAGAGGACGCAATTGAATCTTTTTGGCGATACATCTTCGGTGAAATCGCGAAACGTCTTCTGCGTCATTTAAGATTAAAAGATAAGAACTCGTCGGTTTGTCCGAAGAGACTGGGGTTTCTCGGTAAGTAGGGAGGTCTGCCATATCAAGTGATGCTTTTGTCTGACCGGAAGGTTCATATACGCATTCGCCTGACCAGCTCAGGCACCGGCGAAGAAAATATGAATAATCAAAAAACGCAAGGCCAAATCGAAACGCGACAGCCGGCTTGCCTCGTGCCAGCACTAGGTAAGCAAGCCGCTCTGACAATCGACGGCGTGCTGCTTTCTTCAAGATATGGACACGGAGAACAAAGTAGGCCAGCCTTGTGAACATACGGGAGAGCGCCGAACACAAAGGTCAGACGGAAGCCAGCCGCCGCCGACGTTAGGATTTCACCCTGAGCCAGACGGCGGACCCGGTTCGCTGCACCGTCTTGGGCCTGTCATTGTAGTGCATCGGAAATCAAAGCGTCGAGCACCTCTTTGGCGGGGCGATGTGACTGCACGCTCCGCTGCTCCTCCAGGCGCGCGGCCAGCTTGCTGAATGGTCGAATAAACGGATAGCGGCTGAACAGGTGCCGTAAGGCTGTGTGCCGCCGGAGAATCGACGCCACCCGCTCGTAATTGCCGGGCACCTCTCCCGCCCCCGAATGGGGCGCGTCGGTCTTGCGGGAAATCACCGTGATATTGCCGCCATCCGGCGATGTGGAACTACTGACCACGCTGTAACCCGCCCGTTGGTGCATCGCCTCCATCGTCGCCAGATTGAAATGGTAAAGATGTCCGCGATGAAACTGCGTGTGCGGCTGCTGGCAGACCGCCTCGACGTTCGGAACCTCGACCAACAACAGTCCCTGCGGCCTGAGCCACTGCCGGGCGTGGCGCATCACGTCGAACGGACTCTCCAAATGCTCCACCGTGTGAAACATCGTCACCAGATCCTGGGACTCCGGTGAAATCGCCGCATCCTGCCAAAAGCGCTGGCGCACCGGCAAGCCCAGCACCTCGGCGGCATAGCGCGCATAACCTTCGTTCGGCTCGAAACCGGAAGCATCGTAGCCCATCGCCCGTAAGACATACACCACCTCGCCGCTGCCCGCGCCCACATCCAGCACCCGAAAGCCTGGCTCAAGGACGGGCTGAAGCCGCCGGAAGCGGTCCACCGCGACTTTGCCTGAGCGATAAGTCTGCTTCGCCTTGGGCTGATAGGTCTGCTTGTAGTCGAGACGGTACTCATGCCCGTAAAACTCCCGGACCTGCTCCGGGGTCGGGCGCGGGTCCGTCCAGACCAAACCGCAGCGACGACAAATCACCGAACGCAGGTACTCGCCGTGACGATCCTTGGAGCGTACCTGCTCCGCGTCGGTCGAGCCGCATAGATTGCAGGGTATCGAACATTGCGCTGCCGCGTTTGGTTTGTGCATTTGGTCCGCTGCTCTCTTCTTCCTGGTTACGTGGCGATTTTTGTCGCGAGCAGTTCAGCAAATGACTACTTCTTCTTTTTCCTGGCCGCCATCTTCGCTCGGGTTTCCATTACCCGGAACCTTACGATCTTCCTAATCAAACTGAATGGGACTGACTTATCGAGCGGGAATTGGACCGAACCCTTTGCACTCTCGTAAGAAGACAACTCGTCCTTGAATTCTTGGATTGCGGACTGGGTCGGATAGAACCCTATGTGCTTCTGGAAGGCGGCGAAGTGTACCAGATTTCCATTCAGAACAAACGTCGGAATCTGATATTTAATCGCCTCCTCTGCATCAGGCGCGGCCTTCTTAATAATGTCCCGTATTTCTTGGAGGATCTCTCGAACGTCTCGCGGAAAGCCAGCAATGTATTCGTCGATGTTCCTGGGCGGTGCAGTTTTCATATTGAGATGTCCAAGCGGCTCAAGACGGCTTGTGCCGCATAACGTCGCGAGTCATTAACCACGTTGAGCATGCGGGAGGTCTTGTTTTTGAGAATCACGGTAGCTTGCAAAACTGAATTTGTGGTCCGATGGAGGTTGGCGACCCGTAGCTCAACACCGCTCGGCCTGGAGTGGGGCCGAACCAGAAGCAAAGCCGCCAAGAGGAGCAAACCAATAACGGCGGCAGCAATGGCAACGAACCTCATCTTTCTGGAAAGCGCGAAACGCATTGAAGTTCAGGCAGCCCAACGGAAAAGGTGAGCCATCGGAGTGAGCCGCTCACGACGTTGAACCCGAAACAAAGCCAGCCGGCTCATTCCGATTGGCTCGACCGTCTTGTTCGACATTCTCATTAGTGCCGTCGCTTGCGCGAGACTATGTACGAAGCGACGCTTTTGGAGAAGCTCAAGACGAAAGCTGAAACCAGCAGGAATGCTGTAAGTCCGAAGTGGACGTAAGCTGCAACATAGGGCCCAGTAAAAATGACCGGCCGAACGTACACGACGGCCCAAATCAAGAACAACAGTGCACCGAGCCGCCGAGCCCACGCCTGCCCTGCCCAAAGGATGGAAAAAAGGAGAATGGTGCTGCCGAGGAAGCCCAACTGAGTCCAAACGTGGACAAGGTCGTAACGATCGAGAAGGACTCGAATGTTGATAGAGGCAGTGGTCACCAGAACCCAAAAGATCACCGCCAGCAGTATGCGGCCACGCTGCTGAGGTTGCGGTGCCGGCGTCGCCGACCGTTTTAGGATGCGCGAAATCATACAGTCGAACGACGGAACTCACACACGCCGGGCCGACGGGGTGCGATTGTCAACCCAGACTCGATCCCGGCGTTGTGTGCAGTGATCTGGTTCGGCTCTAGAATACTCGTACTCACTGCGGCCTCGGCCGTTTGCTTGCCCAGAAGATCCAGCAAAACGCGCCGAACAGCTCCAGCACCATCGCAGCCAGAAGAACCCATGCCCATGCCTTCAATGTCGGATCGTCATGACGAGCCGGCTGGCCTTCAAGCAACAAGAGAAACGAATAAGCATAAAACGTCAGCGCTTCTAAGACGACCAACGCGACGACCGCGATAACTGTAGGTTTGGATTTGGACGTCATGCTTCCGCCGAACAGTTAAAGTGTGCCTAAGGACTGCGGTGCTATTGGCTGCGATTTCATTGTTGTGATTTAAGGTTAATTGCTTTAGTGACAGCGGCAAGCTCATAGTTCCTGTTGAATAGCCAACCGACGAAAGCCTCGCCCCCTGAACGCTTCCAGCACCTGAAAGGGACTTCGAAGCCGCCGCGCATGTTGACGGATGTGTTTCGGCAACAATTGCGGCTGAGGCGCTATGCGCGTCGCACCGAAGATACGTATGTGAGCTGGAGACGGGAGGAGTGGATTCGGATTTTTTCGACCAGCATTCGCACGGCCAGCCGAGGAGCGTCCAGTATTCGAGGTTCAATGTTGAACGTTGGACGTTCTGCCCGGATGGCGCGCCGGAGTCTCGCGCCACCCTCAGAAGGGGGAAAAACATTCAACATTCAACTTCCAACGTCGAACATCCAACATCCAGGACGACGCAGGTTCGCGTTCACGGTGGCGACGGCTCGTACCAGTCCCCGCGGAGCCAGTCGGCGATGAGGCCGATAGCCTGGTCGTCGAGTACCTTGTCCTGGCCGAAGGCGGGCATGCGGTCGTTGCGCTTGCTGTAGAAACGCGCGTGGGCCGGGTTGGAGATAAAATCAATGAGCCAGTCGCGCGAGCCGTAGCCGGTCAGGTCGGGCGCGGTGGCGTCTTCGTCCGGCTTGTGGAACTGGTGGCACTCGGTGCAGCGCATGGCTTCGCTCGCAATCAGGGTCCTGCCTTCGGCAATGAGGGCAGCGTCGCGCTGGTCGAGCTTGCGCCGGGATTTGAGTTCGGCTTCGGCGGAGAGCGCGGCGATGACTTTTTTGAGCTGCTCTTTCTGTTCGAGTGAAAAGCCGGCGACATCTTTTTTGACGAACTTCACCATTTTGCCCTCTTTGAATTTCGTCCCCCCGAAGTAGTGCGGACTGTCGATGCGCTCGGGGTCGAGCAGGCCGGCGAGCCATTCACGGCTGGCAAAGCCGTTGAGGTCGGAAGCTTCAGGCGGGTCCTGGAGCTGGCGGCCGGTGCCATCGCGGCCATCGTAGCGATGGCAGCTCGCGCAGTTTTTGGCGAAGAGTTTGGGGCCTTGCGTCAAGGGGTCGTTGCGCAGGAGCGTAACCGCGCCTTCGCGCGGGATGCCAGAGGGCGATTCAGCGAGCACCTTGACGCGGTGCGCGTTGCGCCTGGCCTCTTCGACCGCTGCTTTGAACGCCGGCTTGCGTTTGTCTTCGGTCACGGCCAGGTAGGTCAACAGGATCACCCCGCCGAGCAGCGAAAAGGAAAGACCGACGTTGAATCTGTGCCCCAGTTTCCAGCGCCCAATGATCGGCATGAGGAAAATAATTCCCATGATGACACCCGGAATGACGATGGCGCCCCAGACCTCATGGCTCAGGCCCAGCAGACTGTGGCTGGCGCGGAAATACTTCAGAAACTCATACAGGAACAGGAAATACCATTCCGGCCGCGCCGCGGAGTAAGTTTCGGACGGATCAGCGGGAGCCGCCAGTTCAGCGCCGAGGTCTTCGCCCGTGTGGAACAGCCAGGGGCGCAGGACCAGGAACAGAACGGCCGCCAGCACCGCGAGACAGGCGACCGCATCGTTGAGCACCTGGTCGGGCCAGAAATATTCGTCCGGCCTGCGTTTCGGGTCTTTGGCGGTGATGCCATGGCGGCGAAAGAGGAAGATGTGCCACACGAGGAGCACGACGACACACGCGGGCAGCACGCCGGCGTGTAGGGCAAAAAAGCGCGTCAGGGTGTGGTGGCCGTAATCGGCCCCGCCGATGACGAGGCGTTGCAACGCGGGGCCGACGACCGGAGCAATGGCCATGATGTTCGTGGCGACTTTTGTGGCCCAGTAACCTTTCTGGTCCCAGGGCAGCAGGTAGCCGGTAAGCGAGAGGGCCAGCACGAGCAGCAGGAGGCCGAGGCCCAACCAGAAGTTGATTTCGCGCGGGGCTTTGTAGGCCCCGTCGATGACCACTTGCATCAGGTGCAAGACGAGCAGGACGTTCATCACCGAGGCAGTGAAGTGGTGAATGCCGCGCAGCAGCCAGCCGCAAGTCATCTCGTTCTGGATGTAATAAACGCTTTCCCACGCCGTCTGCGAACTCGGGCTGTAGGACATCCAGAGAAAAAGTCCGGTGATGAACTGGACGGAGAGGCAAAAGACCAGGGTGCTGCCCCAGATGTAACGCCAGCGCGCGCCACCCGGGATGTTTTCGTAAAGCGCATACTCGATGATGCGCCGATAAACAGTGCGGCGATCGCGCCAGTTGAGCAGCCGGTCCATCACGCGGGAATCTTTTCTTTATCGCCGGCGCGGAAGTTTTGAAATTTCACCCAGATTTCATTGCCGTTGCGGAGGTCAACGTCCAGTTCATCCAGACCGCGCGGGCTGGGGCTTTTCGGATCGGCGATCCGGCCGTCGAGCGCGAAACTGCTGTTGTGGCAGGGACAATGATAACTTTTCTTCGACAAGTCGTAGTCCACGAAACAGCCGGCGTGCGGGCAAATGACATTGAAAGCCTGCACTTGCTCGTCGCCGATGCGCCGCAGATAAACGGCGCCCACCGGCACGCGCGGCATGCGGTTCCACGCATCGGTGTGACTGGCGATGACGGAAAACTTGCGCGGCACGCCGTCCGCGGGCAGCGAACTGAGCGAAGCCACCAGGACCGCGTCGCTGTCCTGGGATTTGCGCCGGAGCGGGTCGAGGAAAACGATCAACCCCGAAATGGCCGGAACCAGACCGGTTACGGCGCCGACGAAAACGGCGCAGGTCTTTTTGATGAAATTGCGCCGCGCAGGTTGCTGCGGAACGTCATGTGTTTCCATGTCCGTGAGTGAATATTGACCGGCGGGGCCGGCGTTGAGTATGACGGATAAGTAGAAGAATTGTTTCAAAAGTAAACTCGAATCGTCGGGAACATTCGGTCTGAGGCCCGAAATCGGCTGGTGCCACGGCGCCGGGGAATCGTTTGGTCGGGCAAATTTTTTCCGTGCTTTTCGGGCGCGCCGAATTATGTTGCGGGCATGATCATCTGGATTATGGCCCTGCTGCTGTTCGCCCTGTTTGGCGCGGTCGGTTACGCGAAAGGGGCGGTTCGTATGATTTTCCCACTCATGGGTTTGATGCTGGGGGTATTCCTGGCTGTGCCACTGAGCCCACTCGTCAAATCGTTGGTGCCGCTGGTGGGGTTGAAGAACCCGATCTGGAGCATTCTCTTGCCGCCGGTTATCGTCTTCTTCTTCATCGGGATGATTTTCATCATCGTAGGGTTCATCGTCCACTGGAAGGTCAGTCTATACTACAAATACCAGACCGACGATTATCACCGGCTGAGCTGGGAACGGCTGAACAAACGATTGGGAGTGAGCATGGGATTGGTCGCCGGCGCGGCCTACGCGATTCTGGTGGGGCTGGTGATTTACATTCTCGGTTATCTCACGACGCAGGTTTCAGCGGGCGAAAACGAGACGGGGCTGGTGAAGTATCTCAACCAGGCGCGGGCCGATCTGCGTTCGAGCGGACTGGAAAAAACCGTGGCGGCGTTCGACCCTACACCGGATAAATATTATCTCGCGTCCGACATCATGGGTTTGATTTACCACAATCGGCTTCTGGAAAGCCGGCTTTCCGCCTACCCGCCGTTTCTCTCGCTGGCCGAGCGCCAGGAATTCCAGGACATCGCCAACGATACCGAATACCAGAACATGCTGGCGACGCAGGCCCCGGTCAGCCAGGTCATCAACCATCCCAAGACACAGGCCATCCTCAGCAACCAGGAAATCATCCAGCAACTGCAACAGACCGACCTCAAGGATTTGTTAGAGTATCTGAAGACGGGCGAGTCGCCCAAATTCGCGGACATGAAAATACTGGGCCGATGGCAACTGGATCCCTACGCCACTTTGCTCCAGGAGAAGAAGAAGCGGTCCCGGTTGACGACCGTCGAAATGAAGCTGTTGAAGCAACAGTTGGAGTTCGTGAAAGGCTACACTCTCGTCGTTACGCCGGACAACAACGTGAAACTGAAAGGGCCGGACGTGATGGCGCTCATGCAGAAATACCTCGGCGACTTGAAAGGGTTCGCGGAAGGCACGGCAAGGAAGCCGGTGCCGACCGTGCGCGCAACCGCTCCCGCTCCTGTGCAGCCGACCTCGCCGAGCGTTTCGCCCCAAATGCAACGCTATGGTCGCGCCGCGCCCGCCCGGGCTCCGACGCCTCCACCCGTGGTCGTGAGCCCCGCTGCTCCGGCGGCGGCCCCGCCTACGCCCGCGGCAATTGCAGCAGAAATTGCGAAGTTACCAATCGTCGTTCTGGCCCAAGGAAACTGGAAAGGTGAGGAGGACAAATACGAGTTGACGATGCAGTCGCAGGCCGGCGGCTTCCAATTCGGCAACGGGAAGAAATCGGCCGCTGTTGAAGCGACCATCAGAGACGGGCGGCTCTATCTGACCGAAGAGAATGAAACGATGGTGATGGAAAAGTTCTGAAGGCACATCGTTCAGCCTCAGTGGAGATCGTAACTCGCCCGCTCGAATCGCAACTGATTCACGTCAAACAGAAATCGTGGAGGGCTGCTGGTGAAGACAGGGTCTACGCTGGAAGTCAGGTCGGTTTGTCCAGTCAGCGGGCGGGCAACCGCAGCGCCGGACGACAGCGAGGCGGGCGCGGGCGTCTGCGCAAACCACGGACTGCCCAATGTGGGGGCGGGACTTTCCTCGGACTCGAGCGATTGCGAGACTCCCAGCCCGACCACGAGCAAACCGGTGATGATCAACCCGTAGGCGCACGCCAGAACGGGCTTGGCGTCGAGTTCTGGAAACAGTCGTTGCCGCCACGAGGGCCGCATCACCAGCCCTTGGGCCTCGATGCGGGCGATGACCTTGTCTGAAAAGTGATTGAAGTAACCAGGCGGCGGCTGCTCGTGGCGTTTGAGCGCGAGCAACTTTCTCAACTGATCAAAATCCTGCGGAGCGGGGTTCATGGTCACTTCAAATAATCGGACAAATAAGCCTGTAACTGTTGTCGAGCGTAAAAGAGGCGCGAACGAACGGTCCCCGTATTGCAGTCCATAATCCTGCTGATCTCTTCGTGCGACAGACCTTGCACATCATGCAACGTGACTACCAATCTATGGACTTGAGACAGTTTTTGCATGGCGATGTTCAATTTCTCCTGCAGCTCGATCAGGTTGACCTCCCGCCGCGGCGTCTTCTCGGAGATCAACGCGAGCAGGTCTGCGTCATGTTCGGTGTTGAAGTCCAGATCGTTCAGGCTCATGTGCGTCTTGTTCTTCCGCTGTTTGAGGAAGTTAATGGTCTTGTTGACGGCGATGCGGTAAACCCAGGTGAAAAAGCTGGAGTCACCCTTGAACGATTTGAGCGCCTGATAAGCCTTGATGAATGTCTCCTGCGCGAGGTCGTTGGCGTCTTCGTGATTAGCGGTCATATGGTAAATGGTGGCGTAGATGCGCTCCTGATAACGGCGCACCAGCCCGTCATATGCCTCCAGGTCCCCGCATTTGGCGCGCTTGACCAGCCGCTGCTCCACCTGCGGATCACTCTCCGGCGGCGGGGCGACGCGAGCTTTCTCCAGCAAGTTGGCGTTCATGGCACAGTAATCAAACCCCCAACGCGCTCGTTTGTTGCTCCAAAAATCCGGTCAGCGCGATCAAAGCCAGCCGGCTTTCCGTTTCGGGCAGGGATGCCAGACATAGCCGCGCCCTTTCGAGAAACTGATGAATCACGCCGCGCGAGCCGTCGAGAGCGTCGTATTTGTCCAGCAACCCGACCACGCGCGCCAGATTTCCCCCTTCCCACTGCTCGATCAGCTTTTGCAACTCCGCCTGGTCCAGGGCGACAGACCGCTCCAGTGCCAGGAGCACCGGCAACGTCAACTTTCCGTTGGCCAGGTCCGTGCCCAGTGACTTGCCGACCAACGCCTCCGCCCCGAACAAGTCAAGGCAATCGTCATAAATCTGGTAAGCCGTCCCCAGCGCCAGACCGAAACGCCGTAACGCCGCGCGCTCCATCGGAGCGGCGCCGCACAGCCAGGCACCCAACTCGCACGACAGCGCGAACAGTTCAGCGGTCTTCATCTCAAGGACCTTGAAATACTCCTCGCGAGACAACTGGAGCCGGCGCTGGCGGTGGGTCTGCAGAATTTCGCCGGAACAAACCGTTTTGGTCGCAGCGGAGACGGCCCGGCATATTTCAGGCGTGGGAAAACCGGCAGCCAGCTTCAGCGCATGCGCAAAGAGACAGTCTCCGAGCAGCACGGAAATTTGATTGCCCCAGTTCGCCGCAAGCGTCGGCTGCTGCCGGCGCAATACCCCTTCATCCATCACGTCGTCGTGCGCGAGCGTGGCCAGATGAACCATCTCGATGATGACCGCGACGGTGACGAGGCTGTCGTTCGGCTCGCCAATGGCCGCGGCGCTCAAGGCCACGAGCGCCGGGCGCAACTGCTTGCCCTGATTCGTCAATGCGTACTGGGCGTACGAG
>QHPA01000344.1:0-9989 GCA_003218935.1 Verrucomicrobiota bacterium | reverse complement strand
CTCCGGCGCTTTCGTTACCTGTCATCCGCTTGGCGTGCTGCGGGGCGCGATGGCTTCCGAGAGCACGCCGAGCGCCTCGGCGCGGGCGATGGCGCCTACCAACTTGCGTTCTTTGCGCGAGTTGATCACGGGCACGTTGCGTTGTTCGCTCGTGAGCAGGACCGGCAGCGCGTCGAGCAGCTTTTGGTTCGGCGTCAGGCACGACGGCGGCGGACGCATCACGTCGAACGCAATCACGCCGTTCAGTTCCTGGCCGGCATTGAGATATTCCTTCAAATCGTGCAAGGCGACGAGTCCCACGAGCGAGTGCTTGTCGTCCACTACCGGCAGAAAATTGTTCGGGCTGGTCAGGAACCGATCGGCAATTTCGTGGAAGGTCGCAGTCTGTTTCAACGGCGGAACCGGATCGCGCATGAGGTCGCCGACCGTTTGCTGCGTGGCCGCGCCGGGTAGCGCGCTCTCCCGTTCCGTCTCCAATCCCTTTTGCCGGAGCGGTTCCGTGTAGATGGTTTCCGGATCCAGCCGCCGGGCCACCAGCGTGGACACGGCGCAGGCGACCATCAGCGGCGGCATCAGCGTATAATCCCGCGAGATTTCAAACACCATGATCATCGCCAGCAACGGCGAATGCGTCGTGGCCGCCAGCACGCTGCCCATGCCCACCAGCGCAAAGGCGGCGGTGGGTAAGGTTTCGGCGACGTGGCCCGCGTGCAGCGTCATGCCAAACAAGCCGCCCAGCCCGGCGCCCAGAAACAACGTGGGCGTGAACACGCCGCCGACCGCGCCCGAACCGACCGTCATCAACGTGGCGAGCAATTTGGCCACGAACAACCCGAACAGGAAGCCCAACTCGTATTGATCGTGCAAAATTTGATTCGTCGCGCCGTAACCGTTGCCCCAGACCTGCGGGTAGCCGGTGGCAATCGCGCCGACCACCAGGCCGCCGAGCGCCATCCGCACATAAAGCGGCTGCGTAACGCGGCTGAACAGGAGCTCGCTGTGGCGAAGCAGTTTCAGGAACGCCGCGCCCAACATGCCGGCGAAAAGTCCCAACAACACGAACCAGGGCAACTGAGTGACGTGCGTGAATTCAACGTCAGACGGCACTTGATATTGCGGCTCGATGCCGAAAAAACTCCGCGAAACCATCGTGGCCACCACCGAGGCCAGGACCAGCGGCGCGAACAGGTTCATGGAAAAGTTGCCGAGGACGATCTGCGCCGCGAACACAGCGCCGGCCACCGGCGCATTGTAAGCGGCGGCGATGCCGGCCGCGGCGCCGCACGCCACCAGCAGGCGCAGGCGATACGGCTGCCAATGGGCCAGTTGCCCACATTTGGAAGCCGCCGTCGCGGTCAAATGCGTGATCAATCCCTCGCGGCCAATGGACCCGCCGGTGCTGATGCTCAGGAGGGACGAGACGGCTTTGATCAACGCGTGGCGAAACGGCAGGCGACCATCGCCGGCCACGACCACTTCCAGCAGGTTGGTCGAACCGCGCTTGCCGACCCAGTGAAGTCCCCAAAACAAAACCAGCCCGGCGCCGAGCCCGCCGACCGTCGGGGCGAGCAGGCGTTGCCACCAGTTGAGCGCCTCGGCGATCTCCACGAAATCGCCCTGATGCCGGAGCGCGACCTCCTTGAGCGTGTCGATGCAAAGATGAAAGACGAGGTTGACCAGGCCACCGATGATGCCGACGCCTGTCGCGAGCAACAAATGGACCGTTTCCTCACTGAGACGCAACTTTTCCCGGATGCGCAGCAGCTCCTGCCAGTGTCGCCGGAAAAAATCCTGCGCCTTCGCCATGACTTGTCGCCCACTCTTGCGCCAGGTTCGCACGTCATGATTTTGTGAATTTTACGACCCCCTGACGAGTCTTCTTTCCGGCATCCAGTGCAACCTTCAAACGCGCCGCAACCGCCGACCAAGCCGGTGGTTTAGTCGTTTTTCCGGTTTGCACGCAAACGTATTATTAATTAAGCTGCCTTGCTTTCACGGTTCTTAACGCATGAAGAAATGGATCATTCTGGCTGTGGTGCTGGCCGGGGGCGCCTGGGGATTCCAAAAATGGCGCAACTCCCTGCCGGGCACGGGCGCCTCGGCGGCCGACTCTCATCCCACTACCGCGGTGGTGGAAACCCGCGACATTCATTTCGCCGTCAGCGCGGCGGGGGAAATCGGCCCGGCCGACCAGGTTTCGGTCCGCCCGGAAATCAACGGCAAAATCCTCACGCTGCCGGTGGACATTGGTGATCGGGTCAAAAAAGACAGCGTGTTGTTCACGCTCGACGACCAGGACTTGCAGACGGATCGCTCGTCGAAATTGATCGAAATCGAAGCGGCAAAATTGCAATTGGAGAAGGCGAAGCGCGACTACGAACGGTCCAAACAACTCTATGCCGACAAACTTATCTCGCAAGAACTCTTCGAGGACACGAAGACGCAGTATGAGCTGGCCCGCAACGCCCTCGACCGCGCCGATAAGGCGCTGCACCTGGTCGAATACCAGTTGACCAAGACGAAAATCCTGGCCCCATTCGATTGCACCGTTCTGACGCGGCCGGTTTCGGTCGGACAAGCCGTCTCCGGTTCCGGTGGATTCAACAGCGGAACCGAGGTGCTGACGATCGCCAACCTGAACGAAATGGTCATCAACGCGCACATCAATCAGGCGGACGTGACCCGGCTCAAGATCGGCCAGCAGGTCGAAGTGGACGTCGAAGCCGTGGCCGGACTGAAAGTCGCGGGCAACGTCGAACGCATCGCGCCGCAGGCCACCATCAAAAACAATATCAAAGGCTTCGCCGCTCGCATCCTGTTGAAGGACGTTGATCCGCGCGTTCGGCCGGGTATGACGGCGAACATTCAAATTCCAGTCGCCTCGGCGGACAACGTCGCGGCCGTGCCGCTGGCCGCTGTGTTTACTGAAACCAGTCCGGAAACGGGGCAAACGGAGCGCTATGTTTACGTAAAAAACGAGGACGGCTTTGAGCGAAAGCCGGTCCAGATCGGCGTCTCGGATTATTTCTATGCCGAAGTCCAGAAAGGCTTGTCACCGGGCGAAGTGGTCGCGCTCGAACTGCCGGAGCCGGAAAAATCGCGGGCGCTCAAGAATCCGCTGGTGATGCTCCCGAGCGGCTCTGAAGGCGGCAACGCGACCGTCCGGCCCGGCGCGAGCAAAGGCAATGAGAGGACCAACAGCGCCAATGGCGCGCAACGGCCTGCGGGCGGCAATCGACGGGGCGGCACTTAGGCTGCTCATGCCACTATATGTACCATGGCCCTGGTTGAACTTCGCAACGTCAGCAAAATCTACCATCTGGGTGGCGAGGAGATCCGCGCGCTGGACGACGTATCGCTCGACATCCAGCCAGGCGAATTCATCTCGATCATCGGCCACGATCCAGCTCGACGGCACCATGATTCACGACGCGTCACCGCGCGAACTGGCCCGCATCCGCAACCAGAAAATCGGTTTTGTATTTCAGTTCTTCAATCTGCTGCCGAAGCTCAACGTCCTGCAAAACGTCGAGCTGCCGATGATTTACAGCGGTCTGGCCGGCCGTGAACGGCGCGAACGCGCCGTGCAGGCGTTGAGGATGGTCGAAATGGATAACCGCGCCAAACACCGTCCGATGCAGCTTTCCGGCGGCCAGCAACAGCGCACTGCCATCGCCCGCGCGCTGGTCAACAATCCGAAAATCGTCTTCGCCGACGAACCTACCGGCAACCTCGATTCGCACACCGGCGAGGTGATTCTTGAGTTGTTCCGCAAACTCAGCCAGGAGGGCCGCACCATCGCGCTCGTGACGCACGATCCGGAAATTGCCGCCGTGACACCGCGCCGGATCGAAATCCGTGACGGTAAAATTGCCAGACACGTTGACCTGAAACTGGCCGGCCTGGACCGCGTCAACGCAGAACGCGGGACGCGGAACGCGGAACAAGCCGCCAACCCACAGTCACCAACGGCGAATTGAATATGAAGCGCGAAATCGCATGGCTTCGCAAATTGCCGTGGTCTACCCCTCACCCGGCCTTCGGCCACCCTCTCCCCTCGTCGGACGAGGGGAGAGGGCAGGGTGAGGGGAGCGTCTTCGACTTTCGACACTCCACATTGGGCATTGTTTGCGGCTTCGCCGCCCTGCGTTCGTTGTGAATCTTTGGAACGCCATCCTGATCGGGTTCAAAGAAATCTGGGCGCATAAGTTCCGTTCACTGCTCACAATGCTCGGCATCATTCTGGGGGTTTCAAGTCTGGTGGCGATGTCGGCGCTCGTAAAGGGCATGGAAGTCGGCGCCAAAGAAGCGTTGATTGCCATCGGCGGCCTGCAGAAAGTTCGCATTGAACCGCAGGACGTGCCGATCCAGCAGTGGCAATTGAAAGACCAGGCGGTCGGCGTGACGATCAACGACGTTTACGCGCTGGAGGCCAGCGCGCCGCTGGTCGCGAAAATTTCTCCCGAAATGCGACTGTTCGGAGCGACGGCCTCAAAGAAAGGAAAATCATTTCGTCCGTGGAATTGCACCGGCGTCTGGCCCGTGGCACTCGAGATGTACGAGCACGTCATCCACTACGGCCGCATGTTCAACGAGATCGACGATGAAATGGCGCGCAACGTTTGTGTGATCGGCACCGGAGTGCGCGATGAACTTTTTGGATCGCCAGAGGACATCGGCGAGGAAATCAATCCGGTGGGCGAGACCATCAACATCAACGGCCAATTGTTTACCGTTATCGGCATGTTCGATCATTACGAGAGCGAGCAGGAACGCAAAGAGCGCGAGCTGGCGAAGCTGCAGCCCAAACAGGCCTCGACCGGCCCCAAACGCAGCCGGGGCTGGAGCGGTCGCGGCGGCAGCTTCGCGTTCCGCATGAAAAACAATACGCTGCTCATGCCGCTCAACACCGTCTGGATGAAATTCCGCGCAGCGGGCGCCGGTGCGAGCAAATCCTCGAGCACGGCCGCCGACACGGTGAATGTGCCCGACCCGCGCCTTTCTGTCCTCGAAGTGAAGATCGCCGACGTTGACCACATAAACATTGCATTGCAGCAAATCCGGAATGTGCTGATGGCCACGCACAAGGGGATCGAGGACTTTTCGTTCCGCACTCAGGAGGAATGGGCGGAGAACATCAACACCTTCATTCACAACGCCCGCATGAGCGGCGGCATCATCGCCGGCATCAGCCTGCTGGTGGGCGGCATCGGTATCATGAACATCATGCTCGCCAGCATTTCCGAGCGCGTGCGGGAAATCGGCATCCGCAAAGCCGTCGGCGCCGCGACGGAAGATGTATTTGTTCAAATCCTGGTCGAAAGCATCGTGATCGCCGTTCTCGGTGGACTGGTCGGTTTGATCGCGTCGTATGGACTCGTGCGATTGATCGTCAGTTTTTCGCCCACGGACAACGCTCCGATCATCACCATCACCGCGATGGCCATCGCGTTTTTTTTCAGCGCGTGTGTCGGGATCATGGCCGGTTTATTTCCGGCGTTCAAGGCCGCCCGGCTCGATCCGATTCAGGCGCTGCGTTACGAGTGATGAACCTGCTCAACACCATCCTCGTGGGTCTGAAGGAAATCTGGGCGCACAAGTTCCGTTCGCTGCTCACGATGCTGGGCATCATTCTCGGCGTGGCGAGCCTGGTCGGCATGGCGGCCATCGTGAAGGGTATGGAAAACGGGTTGAAGGAAACGATGATTGCGATGGGAGGCGCGGACAAAGTGTTGCTGGAAGACCAGGACGTGCCGGCTTACCAGGAGCATCTCGCGGAAGAAGCGCCGGGACGGACCATGGTGGATGTCATGGCGCTGCGCCAAAGCGCGCCGTTGATCCGGCTGGTCTCGCCTGAGATGGCGCTGAACAACTGCACCGTCACGCGCGGCGACAAAATGGTCAATCCATCCGAATGCGTCGGCGTCTGGCCGGCCGTGCTCGACATGAACCTGCACACACTGCAGCATGGACGGTTTTTTACCGACCTTGACGAGGAAAAGGCCAACAGTGTTTGCGTCATCGGCACCGGCATCCGGGACGAACTGTTCGGCTCACCGGAGAAGACCGGCCAGGATATCGTTCCGATTGGCCAACAGGTTCTCATCAACGGGCAACCGTTCACCATCGTCGGCATGTTCACTCGTTACGAGGGCGAACAGGAACGCAAAGAACGCGAACTTGCCAAAACGAAACCGAGGGAGAAACAGGCCGGTCCGGCGCGCCGGCGCGGCTGGGGCCGCGGCGGCGGTAGCTGGGCGTTCTGGCGCAAGAACTACACGGTTTACCTGCCGATGAACACGATGTGGGTCCGGTTCCGCTCCGCCGCCGGAGCAAATAATATCCCCGATCCGCGCCTGACGGACATTGATGTGAAGGTGACGAGTCTGGATCGGCTTGAACCCGCGCTGCAACAAGCGCGCAACGTGCTGCTGATGACCCATCGGGGCATCGAAGACTTCAGCTTCCGCACGCAGGAAAACCAGATTCAAAGCATCAACGCGCAGATTCGCAACGCACGCCTGAGCGGCGGCATCATCGCCGCGATCAGTCTGATCGTCGGCGGCATCGGCATCATGAACATCATGCTGGCCAGCATCAACGAACGCATCCGTGAGATCGGCATCTGCAAGGCAATCGGGGCGACCGGGCTGGCGATCTTTCTGCAAATTCTGGTGGAAAGCATCGTCGTCGCCCTCGTCGGCGCGCTCGCCGGACTGGCCGCGTCGTTTGGCCTCGTGCGCCTGCTGGCCATGGTTTCGCCATCCCAGAATTCACCGGTCGTCACACCGACGGCCATGGTGATCGCCGTGATCTTCAGCGCCTGTGTGGGAATCGTCGCCGGCCTGTTTCCTGCCTTCAAAGCCGCGCGGCTCGATCCGATTCAGGCGCTTAGATACGAGTGAGGGCAGCTTTGGTTATGACAATCGACCAGCATCGCGTGTAAAGTTTTCGCCTGTTCGCAAAATTTTTTGAAACAAACCCTGACTGGATAGAGACGGCTAAGGCAGGATCGTTCGCGTTAAACGCCCGGTCATTTTCGCCGTTAGTTTCCCCAGCCACGAGCTGATGCGCGACTTACGCTTCTTCTCGACCTTGGGCTGGCCGAGGGGCTGGCAATGTCCGCCACAGACGGGGCACAATTTCAAAGACGCGCCGCCCATGCGGCGGATCTGGTGAACGCACAGTTCACAGAATGTCTTGCCGCACTGCGCGCATTCCATCGTCGCAACGGAGCCAGAGTGGTTGTAGCACGCAGGCGCGCCGTCCGCCAAAAACGGATTCGGTTGCTGAGGCGTCAGCGCCGGAATTGCGATGCGAGCGGGCGCGTCTTCAAAGGCGATTTCCACCGAGCCAAGGTTCAGCGTTTGGCCCGGTACCAGCACGGCTTCCTTGATCTGCTGACCGTCAATGAACGTGCCGTTGGTAGAGCCCAGGTCGTGAATCCGCACGGTGCCGTCCTGCAGGATGACTTCGCAGTGCCGGCTCGAAACGGTTGCGTCGTCGAAGCAGAAATCGTTTGTTGAATCGCGTCCGAGCCGGATGGTGCCTGACGGCAATTCAATCGTCTGCGCGGCGCGCGACCCGGATTTGATCGCTAGTTGTGGCATGGTCCCCTCCTTGGCTGTTCATTGCTGACCTTTCGTTTTGTTGGCCCGTTGGTTCGACCGCGGCGAATAATGCGAGACGAAACAACCAGGTTGACACAAAGCCTATGACAATTCGGGGCAATAATCCATTCAAAAAAAGAACCGGAAATCCCGCCGAACAAGGGCGGAAAAACCGCTTGTCCGGCCAAATTCGTAGCGAAGCTTCTGTTCATGACGGCAAGACTACTCGTGCGGGTTGTTCGACGGTTAATTGATAAAATTTACCGCGCTATCGATTTGCCAACTACGCCTGCCTGACCCGCTGATTCGGCGTCCTCATTATCGCCGCTCGCGTTGCTGCATGTCAGATAGACGTAAAAAAGTCGTAAAAAACTCCCGTTCGCAACGAGCCACGCGACGCTCCGCTTTCGGAAAGAGGATTGCGTAATCAAATCCGCGGTGAAAAACTGGCCGTGTCGGAGTCGTCATGCAGAAAACCGTTCTGTCATTTGGAGAAACGCTTTGGGATTTGTTTCCCTCCGGACCGGCGCTCGGCGGCGCGCCGTTCAATTTCGCCTGTCGCGTCAATTCACTCGGCGACCGTGGGATCATCATCAGCCGGATCGGGCGAGACGATTACGGACGCAAGGCGCTCGAACAAATCGCCGCGTTCGGAATGGATGTCTCCTGCCTTCAGCAGGAGGATCGTCACCCGACCGGTACTGTCAAAGTCAGGCTGGATGACAAGGGGAACCCCGATTTCCTCATCGTCTCCGAGGTCGCTTATGATTTCATTGATGTCACGGACGAACTGCTGGGCCTGGCGCGTGCAGCCGACTGCGTTTGTTTCGGCACGCTGGTTCAGCGGGCGCCGACTTCGCGGCGGTCGTTGCGGCGCCTGCTCGAGGTGACCGGCAAGGGCGTGAAGTTTCTGGATATCAACCTGCGCAAGGACTGCTTTTTCAGGGAAACCATTACCGAGTCGCTCAAGCAGGCGAACATTTTGAAGATGAATTTGCATGAGGCGCATTACCTGGCCGAGCTGTTTGAAATTTCGCTTTCGTCACTGCCGGATTTCTGTGCGGAGATGATGGAGGACTGGTCGTTGTCGTGCTGCCTCGTGACGCTCGGTGGTCCGGCGACGCCTTTTCCGCCGGATTCATCCACGAATATCTGCGAGGCAAATCGCTGGCCGACTGCTGCCGGCTTGGCAATGCGTTCGGCGCGGTGGTCGCGATGCAACGAGGAGCCACGACGCCGGTATCGTTTGAGGAAGTCCGGCATTTTCTGAAGGCAGATCACCCCCGCGTCCACGAACCAAGCCTGAAAGCGTTCGCGATCAGTTGATCGGCCAGTCCAACCTATGAACCGCGCCCTCACCCCTTCCCTCTCCCCCAATGGTGGAGAGGGTGGCCGGAGGTCGGGTGAGGGAGCGGTTCATGGCCCCAACTCACGTCCAATTTTTGGAGGTGTTCCATGAACCGCTGCTTATTGTCGTTCCTGAGTTTGCTGACTTCACTTGCCGCCGCGGAGCCGAAATGGAGCCATCTCTCGAGCAAGAACGGAGAGCTGCCCACACCCGGCGAGTCCACCCAGCAGACCGGCGCGCTCGTCGCCGATCTGGACCGGGACGGCGTGAATGATTTCGTGCTCAGTTTCCGCCAGGTGGCGCCCGCGCTCGTCTGGTACCGGCGCACGGACAAAGGCTGGGACCGCTACGTCATCGACAAGGATTTCCTCACCGTCGAGGCTGGGGGCGCGGTTTACGACATCGACGGCGATGGCGATCCGGACCTTGTGTTCGGCGGCGACTGGCAAAGCACGGAAGTCTGGTGGTGGGAAAACCCCTATCCGAATTTCGCGCCGATGGTCTCCTGGAAACGGCATTTGATCAAAAAGAGCGGCGCGACGCAGCACCACGATCAGACATTCGGTGATTTCAAAGGCACGGGCCGACCCCAGCTCGCTTTCTGGAACCAGGGCGCAAAAACAATTTTCCTCGCGGACATTCCGGCTGACCCGCGCCACACTGAGCCGTGGCCCTGCGTTGCCATGTTCTCCGGCAGGGCGGGCGAACGCGGCGACCAGGGCAAGTTCCTCTACGCCGAAGGAATGGCGGCGGCGGACATCGATGCCGACGGCAAAATCGATTTGCTCGCCGGCAATTACTGGTTCAAACATACTGGAGGAACCAGTTTTTTGCCGATTCAGGTCGGCACGATCGGCGGACGCATTGCGGCCGGGAAATTCAAACCCGGAAAATACTTGCAGATCGTCATCGCGCCGGGCGACGGCGTCGGGCCGTTGACGTGGTATGAATGCAACGGCAATCCGACCAATGCGATCGATTGGGTAGGGCACGAGCTGGTCGAAAAAATGGTCCACGGCCACAGCCTGCAG
>QHPA01000138.1 GCA_003218935.1 Verrucomicrobiota bacterium | reverse complement strand
CAAAAGAACGATCCTGCCGGCTTTGGTCTGCTCACCGAGATTGCTGCCGGCGCATACTTTCTCAATCCGCAGGTGCTCGCCAAGCTGGGCTACACGGGCCAGGAACCCAAGCCAATTGATCCGCATCCGGATTATCTCGACGACGGGTTGCTTCAAGCCGTCCTCAACCGTGGGCCGATTTACCGGCGCACGCCCGGAACGGATTAGACCTGAAACTCCTTGTGTAAGGTTTGCCCTTACATCCGATTCAGGGCGGGCCTGATTGTTTAACCAGGCTGGTGGACTAGTCTTCGCTCATGTGTGCTCTTGGTCGTTACGCTCCATTGGATGTGGCTGCCCGTCAGAAGCCCAAAGAACAGTTGAGAATAATGATCGTCTATGAAGATCTCCTGACCTGCCGCGTGGCCGAACGGGTGTTCGATCAGATCACCGCCAGGATTGGGTCGGACTGCGAAATCTACCTGACTCTGCGTAGCTTTGCTGTTCTGACGATCCCTACGCTCGTGGAGCAAGCGGTCAGCGATGCCGCGGCGGCAGATTTAATCCTGCTTTCGGTGCACGGACGGGGAAATTGGCCGCCCTCAGTCGAAAGGTGGATGGAGCTTTTGGTGAGTGAACGCGCCGCGCAGCACGGCGGTTTGGCAGCCGTGCTGGTGAGGCCACAGGCAGCTGCCTCCGCGGCCAGGGAGCGTTGTGCAGCGCTGGAACAACTGGCCCAACTCAGCGGGAGGGACTTTTTTTTCGCCAAGGATGTGGATTGGGTGCCTTGAATATATCGATCCAAACTCCGAATGAACCTATGAAGCCCCATTTGCAAAACTACTTTCGTCATCCTCGGTCAACCGTCGGCGCGGAGCTTTGGCGGCCGGGGCTTGAAAGGCGGTTATGCGACTTCTGATCATCGACCAAAACGCCGAGTCGGTGAGCGCGCTTTGCGAAGCGCTCGGAACCGGCCATGCGGCAGTGGTCACCGGCAATTGGCTGGAGGCGTTGAGCCACCTGAAGACCGGTTGTTTTGAAGCGGCATTGATGAATTTCGATTTGAGCGGTTTTCCAGGGCTGAAATTCGTCTTGTCGCGACTGCCAGAGCTTTACCCCCAAATCTGTTTCATCGCCTATGGCGAGGGTGTCGCCGTCCAGCAGGCCAGGCGTCACGGAACCGTCGAGGTCCTTCTCCTGCCATTCACCTCCGAAAAACTGCGCCAGGCGCTGGCCATCCGAAGACCGGACCTGGTGCTGCGCCCCACGGCGCGCCGAACGTTCCGCCAGCCCTGACCTGGCCATGACCTCTGCGAAGAACATCCTCCTCGTTGAGGCGGACCACATGATCGAAGGATGGCTTTGCCAGACTCTCCGCGCGGAAGCGTTCAACGTTTCGGTCGCCCGCAGCCTGCAGGAAGCATCGATGCGTCTTGCAGCCAAGCCGGGCTTCACCGCGGTCATTTGCGACTATTTCCTGCCGGATGGCACCTGCCTGGAACTGTTGACCGGGCTACGCTGCCGGCCGGGAACACCCGTACCGGTGCTGCTGACTTCAGGGAGCTGCATCCCGCCGTGGCCAGGGGATGTCGGGCTTGAACTGCTGGCCAGGCCGTTCAACGCAGCGAGATTACTGACGGCGCTCAACCGTCTGCTCGAACTCCAGCCAACCGACGGATCCGTCGTCTTCGCTCATTCGCCTCCAGCCGCACCTCTGGATGCAGGCTGAGTTTTTTCTGGTGTTCGACCCGTACAAAATCCTTTAAGCTGCCTGGTCGTGGGTGTATGTTGCCGGGCAACGCCCAAAGACGCGCTGTGATATTTTTGCCACAGGACACCCATGCTTATGTCGAGAAAATCTCTTTCGTCCGCCCCCTCATCCAGCAAACGCTCCGGACAATCCAGCTCGGCTTTGGCGGCGCGCCAGAACGCCACCGCCATCAAGACGTTGAACCCGGTTCGCAAAACCGCGGCTGCAGCTCCGGCTGACGACCTTGCTCCTGACCCGGCGCCCAACGAAGGGTTGCCCTTCCCCGTCGTGGGAGTGGGAGCTTCCGCCGGCGGCTTCGAAGCCGTGATGAATCTGCTGAAACATCTTCCGGTGGACACGGGCATGGCGTTCGTCGTGGTCCTTCATCTGGATCCACGGCACAAGAGCAAGCTGACCGAATTGGTGGCGCGCGCCACGGCCATGCCGGTGCACGAGATCAAGGACGACATGTCGGTCGAACCCAACCGCGTCTATATTCTGCCGGCCAACCTTGACGTGATTATCGCACAGAAAAAACTCAACCTGGTTCGCCGGCCTGAATCGGAGCGGCTGCACATGCCCATCGATCATTTCTTCCAATCGCTGGCCGAGGAGCAAGGAAGCCGGGCCATCGGCGTGGTGCTCTCGGGCACCGGTTCGGACGGCACCGTCGGCCTGCTGGCCATCAAGGCCGAAGCGGGCATCACCTTTGCCGAAGACGAGGCCTCGGCAAAATACTTCGACATGCCGCGCAGCGCCATCGACGCCGGTTGCGTGGACGCGGTGATGCCGCCGGGTGCGTTGGCCGAGGAGTTGGCTCGCATCGCCCGCCATCCCTTCGTGCGGCCCTCCCGGGCCAGGGCCAAAATGCCCGAACAGGAGTTTCCCGAATCCATCGATGCCCTGGGCAAGATTTTTTTCCTGCTCAAGCAGAGTTCGGGCGTCGATTTCTCCCTTTACAAACACACCACTCTCAAGCGGCGCATCAGCCGGCGCATGGTGTTGCAACGCATCGAGCGAGTGGACGACTACGTGACCATGCTGCGCTCGAACCCGGAGGAACTGAGGTCCCTGTTCCATGATCTACTGATCAATGTGACCGGATTTTTCCGCGACCATTCGGTGTATGCCACGCTGAAAAAAAAGGTCGTCCCCAGAATCATCAAAAGCAAAAGCGGCCAGGGCGAAATTCGCGTCTGGGTGCCAGGCTGCGCCACGGGCGAGGAAGTTTATTCCCTGGCCATCTGCCTCATGGAGGAAGTAACCAAGGCGAAGCGCAACGTCAAACTCCAGATTTTCGGCACTGATCTGAGCGAAGTCGCCATCACGAAGGCGCGGACCGGCATTTTCTCCACCAGCATTGCGAAAGACGTTTCGCCGGAGCGACTGCGGCGGTTCTTCTCCCGCCTCAGTGGCGGCAGTTACCAGATCAGTCGCATGATCCGCGACATGTGCACGTTTGCCCGACAGAACATTTGCGAAGATCCGCCCTTCTCGCGCCTGGACCTCATCAGTTGCCGCAACGTGCTGATCTACCTCGGACCGGAATTGCAGAGAAAGTGCATGCCCATTTTCCATTACGCGCTCAACCCCGGTGGCTATCTCCTGCTCGGCACCTCCGAGACCATCGGTACTGCGGCGGACCTTTTCACGCTGGTGGACAAGAAACACAAGATGTACTGCCGCAAAGCCACCACTCTGACCCCCAATCTCGAATTCACCCCCAAGGGCGCGGCGAGCATCAAGCCCGAACTCATCTGGCGGGAGACGCCCGCGCGCTCCGAGTCCGAGCCGGGTTTGAATATCCAGAAACAGGCCGACCGCATCCTGCTCGCCCAATACAGCCCCGCCGGGGTGATAGTGGACCGGCACCTCCGCGTCCACGAGTTTCGCGGCAACACCGGTCGCTACCTGGAGCACGCGCCAGGCTCGGCCAGCCTGAACCTGTTGCAGATGGTGCGGCCAAGCCTGATCGCCGACTTGCGCACCACCATTCACAAGGCCTGCAAGAACCGCGCCTCGGCCCGCAAGGACGGCGCGGTGTTTAGATTCAACGGCATGCCTCAGGAAGTGAACCTCCAGGTCATTCCGCTCACCGTGCCGCCTTCGAGCGAAATATGGCTGTTGATCCTTTTCGACGAATCGAACCCCTCAGCCGGAACGGAACCGAAAGAAGCACGGCCTGCCGGGCGCAGAACCGGCCGAACCGGAGCTGTCCGCCACGATCCGGGAGTGGTCCGGTTGCGCGCCGAACTGGACGCCACCAAGGAATCGCTCCAGGCGATCATCGAGGAGCAGGAAGCGACCAACGAAGAGCTCAAATCCGCCAACGAGGAGATCGAGTCGAGCAACGAGGAACTCCAAAGCACGAACGAGGAGCTTGAGACCGCCAAAGAAGAGCTTCAATCCACCAACGAGGAACTCACAACGCTCAACGAGGAATTGAGCAATCGCAACCTGGAAATGGCTCAGATCAACAACGATCTCACCAACCTCCTCAGCAGCATCAATATCCCGATCGCCATGGTGGACAACACGCTGGCCGTGCGTCGTGCCACCCCAATGGCCGAAAAGCTCTTCAATCTCCTCCCCTCGGACATTGGCCGACGCCTGAGCGATTTCAGGGCAAACCTCAGCATTGACAACCTTGACAACCTGATCCGCGAAGTCATTGACACGCTCACCACTCGCGAGTCCAAGGTGCAGGACAACCAGGGTCGCTGGTATTCCCTCCGCATCCGCCCCTACCGCACCGGCGAGAACAAGATCGACGGCGCGGTCATCACGCTGGTGGACATAGACGAGGAACAGCGCCGCATCGCGCGGCTCGAACTGGCCTCGCAGTACAACGAGGCCATCCTGGAGACGGTCCGCGAGCCGCTCCTGGTGCTCGACTCCGAGTTGCGGGTGCGCGAGGCCAGCCGCTCCTTTTACGAATCGTTCAAACTCACCCGCAAAAAGATCGAGAACATCCCGATTTACGAACTGGCCAACGGCCAATGGAACATCCCCGAGTTGCGCGAGTTGCTGGAGGAGGTTCTCCCTAAAAACAGGCGCTTCGAAAACTTCAAAATCGAACGTGCGTTTCCCAGGCTCGGCCGCCGCACCTGGCTGGTCAACGCCTGCCGCCTTGAAAGAAAGGGCGAGCGCCTGGTTCTTCTGGCCCTGGAAGACATCACCTTCGCGCCAAAGGCCAGCCCGGCACCGACGCCTGCAACATGATGAATGGAAACGGAAAATGTCGAACGACCAGGCGGCGCCCTGCCCGCTTTCAGTCAAGGCAAGGATGGGATGCGCGCCGGCCTTTGGCCTCGCTTCGTCCTGTCGGAAATGCCAGCGTCACGAAAAAAGTGCCGCGCCCGCCCCGGACCCTGCGCGACCGTTTGGACACCTTGCACGCGGCGCAGTTCGAACTGGAAGTCTCGCGTGATCGCTACGCCCATCTCTACGACTTCGCCCCCGTCGGCTACGTGAGCCTCAGCCTGGTCGGGCAAATCATCCAGCTCAACCTTACCGCTGCCTCCATGCTGGGTCGCAGCCGCGCAGCGCTCCTGAAGTCCCCTTTCAGCGTTTGCGTGGCCAAGGCCGATGTAAGCCGCTTTCTCGAACACCTTCGACGCTGCCGCGGAAGTGACACCAAAGTGGTTACTGAACTCAGCCTGCGCCAGCCCAGCGGCGCCGAGGTGCCGGTGCAACTGGTCAGCAGTCCTCTTCCTTACTCACTCTGGCCCGGTTCAACGCTCTATCAAACTGCGCTCACTGACCTTACCGGACGCAAACAGATGGAGGACTCCCTGCGCCGCAGCGAGGAACGACTGCACCTGGCCCTGCGCGCCGCCCGCGCCGGCGCCCTGGACCTGGACCTGGCCACCGGCACGGCTAACTGGTCGGACGGTTTCAGTGATCTGCTTGGCCTGGAGAATCGCCACAGCCTCGCCAGTTACGAAACGCTCCTCGCCTCCTTGCATCCGGACGACCGGGCCGCCGCCCAACGAATCCTGCGAATGGTCTGGCGACGACGTTCAAATTTCCGCACGGAGTTCCGGGTTCTCGATCCCCTCAAGGGAGCCCGCTGGCTGAGTCTGTCGGGACGCGTGCTCCGCGACGAGGACGGACGGCCAGTTCGCCTCACCGGGATCGGCATCGACGTCAGTGAGCGTAAACAAGCCGAGGAACTGCTCCGCAAAGCCAGCCGGTCCCTGGAAGAGCGCGTCCGCGAACGCACCGCCGAACTCAGAGCGGCCAACGTCGAACTGGAACGGCAGATCGCCCAACGCAAGCGACTGGAACGCCAGCTCCTGGAAGTCAGCGAACACATGCAGCGGCGCATCGGCCAGGACCTCCACGACGGGCTGGGCCAGCAACT
>QHPA01000137.1 GCA_003218935.1 Verrucomicrobiota bacterium | reverse complement strand
CGGTCTTTGTCCCCGCATTGGCACCATGAACCTCGAAAACGGTAGGGCGCGGTGTCCTCACCGCGCCACGGCTTCAACAGGGCAACCGCCGTTCAATTCCTTGACCCCCGGTCCGCATTTGCCAGAATCCCGCGACAACATGAGCGCACCGAAGAAAAAAACTGAAGTCATTGCTGAGACAGAGGCGGCACCGGCCCGACCCCGCAATGGCAAGCCGACGAAAATCGAACTGCCGCTGCACCGGCGCGTGGACACCAGCTTCCTGCAATACGCCTCCTACGTCATCCGCGACCGCGCGATTCCCAATCTCGCCGACGGCTTGAAACCCGTGCAACGGCGCATCCTGTGGTCGCTGCACGAGAAGGACGACGGACGTTTCATCAAGGTGGCGACTATCTCCGGCCATTGTGCGCAATATCATCCGCACGGCGAAGCGGCGATTTCCGACGCGCTGGTCGTGCTGGTCAACAAACGCTATCTCATCGAAGGCCAGGGCAACTTCGGTAACATTTTCACCGGCGACCCAGCCGCCGCGCCGCGGTACATCGAATGCCGGCTGACCGAACTGGCGCGCGCGGAGATTTTCAACAATGATCTCACCGAGTTTGTGCCGAGCTACGACGGGCGCAACCATGAGCCGGTCGCTTTGCCGTCGAAACTGCCGCTGCTCTTGATGCTCGGCACCGAGGGCATCGCGGTGGGCATGTCCTGCAAGATTCTGCCGCACAATTTCCCCGAACTGATCGAGGCGCAAATTGCCATCCTGAAGAAGCAGTCGTTCAAGCTGCTGCCTGATTTTCCGACGGGCGGCCTCATGGACGCCCGCGATTACAAGGACGGGACCGGCGGCATCAAGGTCCGCGCGAAAATCAAAACCAAGGACGACTCGACCGTCATCATCAAAGAAATTCCGCCCACGACCACGACCGACTCGCTCATCGCTTCCATTGAAGACGCCGCGCGCAAAGGCAAGATCAAGGTGAAGAGCGTCAACGATTTCACCTCCGAAGACGTCGAGATAGAAATCAAGGCGCCCGGCGGCGTGAGCGCCGAGCAACTTGTCGATGCGCTTTACGCGTTCACCGATTGCGAAGTCACCATCGCGAGCCGCATCATCGTCATCAAAAACAACCGGCCGGTCGAGATGACGGTATCGGAGGTGCTCAAGGAGAACACGGCGCAGCTCGTGGACACGCTGAAGCGTGAACTCCAACTGAAGGAGCAGAAGCTGCAGGACGAACTGCACTTTCGCACCCTGGAACGCATTTTCATCGAGGAGCGGATTTACAAAAAGATCGAGCAGTGCAAAACCAACGAGGCGGTCGTCGCCGCGGTTCACCACGGCTTCAAGCAGTTCCACCGGCAACTGCTGCGCGAGCTGGCCGGCGCCGATGTCGAACGGTTGCTCGCCGTACGCATCCGTCGCATCTCGCTGTTCGACATCAACCAGCACCGCCGGGAGATGGAGCAGGTGAAGGCCGACCTCGCCGAGACGCGCAAGAACCTGAAGAACCTGACCCGCTACGTCATCGGCCATCTCGAAGGATTGCTCGAAAAATACGGGCCGCTGTATCCGCGCCTGACGAAGTCCAGCCGCTACGACGAGGTGGATGCCAAGGAGGCCGCGTTCAAGGCGTTCAAGGTCGCTTACGACCGCGAGAGCGGCTACGTCGGCTACAAAGTGTCCGGCGAAGAGTTCAACCTCGAGTGCACGAAGTTCGACAAGATTGTCCTCGTGTTCAAGGACGGCCATTACAAGGTCACCGAACTGCCGGAAAAAATGTTCGTCGGGCCGGAACTGTTTTACTGCGGGTTGCCCGAGCGCGAGCGTGTGTTCACGTGCGCCTACACCGACCGCAAGGCGAGCTACCTCAAACGATTCAAATTCGGCGGGACGATCCTGAACAAGGCGTATCTTTGCATCCCGGACAAGTCGCGCATCCTGTTCTTCGCGCCCGACACGCCGAAGATTCTTTACGTCCGCTACAAGCCCGCGCCGCACCAGAAAATCAGCCAGCAAACCTGCGCCCCGTCGCAGATCGAAGTCAAAAGCCCGAAGACACGCGGGCGCCAGATCTCGAACAAGGACATTTCATCCGTCACCGCCGAACCGACCCGCGGCTGGGACGAGAAGGCGACCACGACGCAAATTGAGTTTGCCTGAGCGCGCGCATGCCTTCGCATTGCGGGTGCTCCACAGGTTGGAAGGAGCGCAAAAGGGCATTGCCGCCCTGGCAGCCGGGCATCTTGCCTGCTATAGAGCCGGGCGCCACGCCCGGCGTTCAGAGCGAGCGACGGGGTAAACACCGTATTTACTTTCTCCGTCGGACCGTGAGGGACTGGTATTCGGATATTCTGCCGAGAATTGACCGGGCCTTATCCAGACGAATGCCAATAAGGCGATCCAGAACGAACAAATCTCTCACCCCCCACTCGATGGAGCGCTGCGGCTCTCGAGAGAAGCCGTGCTTCCAGAGGGTGCCTTTGCTGATGACGGTGATCGGCGCCTGCGTCTGCCTGGCGCTTTTCTGCTCCTGTGCAATGGCTCCAATCTGGTTTTCGCACGATTCCATCCCGCCCAAGCTGCCCGCTGCGGTATCATTCAACAAAGGAGCTGGCCGTGGAGACCCGCTTTATCTGACACTGCGTTTGGAGAGTGGAGAAGAGTTGTTGTTCATGGTGGATACAGGGGCAGCGTTCACCCTTTTAGACAAGTCCTTGGAGCCGGGATTGGGGAAGCGTTACGGGACGGCAAGGATCAAGTGGTTGGGTGGCAAATCGACCGCAGTCGTGTATCGGGCGCCCAAACTTTATTTGGGCGACACCCAGCTTTTAACCGGCGCTCGGATTCTGACGGATGATTTGCGGATGATACCATTAGCCGGCCAGCCACTACAGGGGATTCTCGGCACGGATTGTCTGCGGCACTATTGCATTCAACTGGATTTTGCTGCGCGAAAAATTCGGTTCCTCGATCCCGACCTTCCAAAAAGCGAAGACTTGGGCCGGGCATTTCCTCTCTCTATTTTCTTTAGCACAGTCTCTGCCCACGAGAATCTGGTCGGCGTGAAAGGCGCGAAGTCGGACATCGATACCGGCTGTAATTTCGATGGCACGCTGAGTTCGGGGCTGTTCCAGCAGGAACTGCGGCAACAAAACCTGGTCTTGACCAACGGAATGGCCCGGCTCGCGGAGAGTTTTTGGGCTGGCGAGACATATACGAATCTGAACGTGGTGGAGTACGGCGGGCGTCGGTTTCACAACCTTGTCGGTCTGCGGTTTCTGGCCCGGCACCTGGTCACTTTCAATTTTCCTAAACGCACAATGTATCTCCAGCGCCAGAGCGTCGGGCCTCTCGCAAATGAGCCCGGCTCCACGAACACGCTGGGATCCACTTCGGGATGGTGGGAAACGGAGGGCTTGCCCCCGTCCGGTAACGACAAGGAATCTCTGGCGGCACGCCTGGTGTCTGCGCCAAACCTGCGCCCGGGCAAGCCAGATGCATTTTCCAAAGTCTTTTCGTGGGACCCACCCCGTTTCATCTCGGTGGGTCCGCCGTCGGCAAAACTGCGTGTGGTTCAAATGCCGTATGGCGATTACCGGATGAAAGTGGCCTCGAAGGTGATACCGGTTGCGGATGGAGAAGGAAAGTTGTGGTTTGAGGGTCTTCCTGAAAACAACCGTTCCCCAGCCGCGCCGGTCCGGAATCGAGGAACTCTTCTCCTGCTCCACGATTACAATTACCAAAAGGAGCACATGGTTCCGTGGGCCTGGGTGCTCGCTCAGGCGGGTTACAACATCATCCTGCCTGATCTGCGCGGCCACGGCGATTCTTCGGGCGAGACCATTTCTTACGGCAAGTACGAGACCGCGGATTTAAGGCAATTATTGGATTACCTGACTCAGCAACGGGCGTGTGCCGAAAAAGTGGGCGTGCTGGGAGTCGGCTACGGGGCCAGCCTGGCGTTGCATTGGGCCGCTCGCGATCCGCGCGTCGGCACCGTCGTGGCCATCGCTCCGTATAATCAACCTGAGCAAGCCTTCGCGCGCATGGCCAGACAAAATGAAGCTTCCCTGTCGTCGGAGGTACTCAAAGAAGCCAGCGCTCTGGCGGCGGCCCGGCTTGATATCAAGTGGACCGACTGGTCGGGTGAAACGGCGATGCGCCATCTCAAAGAGCCGGTGCTGTTGATCGGCGGCGGAAAGGACGCCATCTGCTCGACCAACGACCTGAACGCACTCGAACAAGCGGCTCCGGCTGGATCAAAACGTCTGCTGATCCCCGAAGCCGATCACAAGGTCATCGGGTATTGGTTTAATGAGATTGAAGAACCGGTCAAAGCGTGGTTTCGCGAACACATGCCCGCGCCTACAGATGGGCAATTGAAGAAGCAGAAAACCGCATCGCAATGACGTCCGACCTCAATTCCGCGAGAGTGACCTCAGCCCCGCACGCAGCGCGAGTCCACGCGATCGGCGCCGGTGTCTGCCTGGTGTTCTGGTGTTCCTGCACCACAACGCCGAACTGGGATGCCGATGATTCAATCACTCCACCGCTTCCCGGCGAGACATCTTTGAACAAAGGCGCCGGTCGCGGAGACCAAATCCGAGTGACGCTCCATTTGAAGAGCAGACAAGAAATTCCGGTCATGGTGGATACGGGATCTCCGGACACCATGTTAGACAAGTCTTTGAATCCCCAATTGGGGAAACGTCTCGGGAAGGAGAAGTTTAAATTTCCGGCGATGAGAAAGGGCACCGCCGCAAGTTACAAAGCGCCGGAACTTTATCTGGGCGGCACACAACTGCGGATCGGCAAAAAAGTCTCCACGATAGATTGGAACGGCGGCGCGGCCATTTTAGGCATGGACTGCTTGCAACATTATTGCATCCAATTGGACTTTACGGCCGGCAAACTCCGATTCCTCGATCCTGACCATCTGAAAACAGAAGAGCTGGGCCAGGCGTTCCCCATTACCATTTCTCCGTGGACAGGGCATGTCTTCGTGCGCGAGGACTTTATGGGCGCCAAACGCGCGAAGTGGATGATCGATACCGGCTGTAATGCAGATGGTGCGCTGAAGCGGAAGTTGTTCAAGCAGGCGTTGAGAGCACAGCACGTATCGGCTGCACAAGCAGAATCGAACGGCGCCAAGGGCCTTGGGGCTTGCTTCCCGGAGGCGGAATTTGGGGGAGAGACTTACAGAAATCTGATAATTGGGGAAATGCCGCGCAATGAGCGGCTCCCGAAACTTATCGGATTGAGATTTCTCGCGCGGCACCTGGTTACGTTCAACTTTCCCAAGCGCAAAATGTATCTCAAGCGCACAAGCGTCGGGCCTCTCGCGGTCGAGGGCAACTCCGGGAACGCTCGATGAGAACAATCCTTTCATGTTGCTTGGCACAGTCTATGTTCAATACCACCGAGTTTTTCTTCCCGGTCGTCGTTGCTGTTTGCCTGTGCGGATGCGCGAGCAGCCGCTCGACCGTTTCCACTAAAAAGCTTGGCTACACCAATGGCTGGCGATGTCCGCAATGTTCCGTCGCGTTTCCGCATTACACGTACGGTTACGCGTGCGCGGGAGCCTTCCTCTTGTTCGTGGACGCTACGCATGGATCGAATGTCGTCCGCCAACTCAACACCGAGCTGCGGCGAGGTTCTTATTCCGACAGGTTTTTCGCCAAGGCCATGGGCAAGAGCCTGGACGAGTTATGGGTCGAATTCCGGCAGAGCCCGGCCTTCACGCCGGTTGCCGCCGAGGTGACCGAGTTGTACAACGCGCTCGGTTACGTGGACGGCAAACCGCCCCGGGACGTTCGGGTTCGCTTTAAGGCCTATCTGAAGCAGCAGCCTGCGACGAACGATCTACTGGTGGCCGCCCGCGAAATGAAAGGCAAACCGTTGAAGGACGTTTTACGATTCTACGCCTTTACTCGATATTTTGACGAAGCCGCAAAATTTGTTGGAAAGTTGCGGAGAACCTTATCCGATGTTGCGAACCTTCACTTGCGTGAAGAACGGTGACCCTTCTGCGTATCACTACATTGTGGTTCGAGAATCCAAGGATAGCTCATGGAAGTTGCAGAGAGCGTGGCGGACAAGTCCAGACGGACGCGTACTCGAGGAGTATCCCGTTCCGTGAAGATGGCTGCCTTGTATGAGGACTCACGGGAAAGGATGCGTGAAAAGTTTCGCCGGATTCTTTCGACCGCAGAGTTTCACTTCCGGTTCCCCGGCGCGATCGAAAATTTACTTCGACGGCGGCGTGAACAATTCAATCACGTGCCCGTCCGGATCGCGGATGAAAAGTTGCGAAGCGCCGTCAGGACGACGCTTACGCGGCAGGTGTTCCGCTTTGAGTGAGTCAAAGTGCCGCTCCCACGCGTCGAGATCGTCCACCTGAAGCGCGAAATGGTTGCCGCGATTGTGCGAGAACACGGGGTCGGCGCGGTCGCCGATGATATGGAGCTCCTGGTTCGCGCCGAGCCGGAACCACGCTCCCGGAAACGTGGAGGCTGGACGCGGAATTGCTTCGAGCTGCAGCACGCGCCGATAAAACTCGCAACTCTTCTCGACATCACTGACGTGAATCGCGACGTGGTTCAATTCCTGAATCTTCATCTTGAATACCGCGGCCGGGAAAACCGACGAGCGAAGAAAACCACAGATGAACACAGATGGACACAGATTTTTGGCGCTTCATCGCGCTCAACGGTTCGGCAAAAAGGTCATCGGACCTTCTCATCCGGACTACTATGCCCAGAAGTTTTCGCAGCTTGCGCAAATTTTGTGACGAGGCAACGCCTTGGTCGTAGCAGGTTTCCAAACCTGCACAGTTTCAAAGCAGCGGCGGATCGAGGCTGCCGCACGCGAGCGACGTGCCCTCCCCGGCGTGAATGGGCTTGTTCGGCCTATTCATGTTTCAAGTCGAATGCTATCTTTAAGTCTCCGGCGTGAGCGGCCCAATGCGTCAGGCGACGAAAGATTTCCCGGTTGTCCTGGCCTTTGAGCGCGACACCGCCGATGCCTTCCTCGTCGAACGCCCAGTCCGCCAGCCAGCCGGAGTCTGTTACGACGACGACGCGCCCTTTGCCCGGTTCCGCCGTGGCGAGCAGGCAGCCAGCCTGGTCGCGCGTGCCTTTGGGCGGCTTTTGATTCAAATCGTTCATCACAAGCGCGCGCGGTTTCGCCCGACTCGCCGAATCGAGCAGCAACAGGTTGCCGGTGTAGTAGGCCCAGCGCAGTCCGCCGATGATCGGTGTTTCCTTGGGCAAGACGAGTTTCTTGGCGTCGGTGTAAAGGTTAGTGGCCTGGATGCCAAAGCGCGCGAGCAGCTTGTTCATGTCTTCGACCTCGAGGTTGTGATTTTCCTGATTGCCGGACACGATCAGACCTTGACGATGAACAACAGCTTCACGTCCGCAAGCGTGTCGCGCGTGAGCGGTTTATTGTGGATGCGCACCTCGAAGTCCTCGCGCAGGCGTTGAATGACTTGCTTGTAAGTGCCATTGGGTTCGTAGCGGTGTTCGCCCTCGGCATTGTAGTAACGGCTGTAAAGCAGGACGGGTTTGGTGTGGGGCTCGGCGGCAGCGCTGTTCGGACAAGCCGCTGTTTCGATTCCGAGCGCCAACGTCAGTGCTCCGATAAGAGGATTTGTTTTCATAGCGTTCGTTCATTTCTGCTTCAAAACCGCGCTTTCGTCAAAGATTGCGTGACGAATGACCGTCCGTTCGTCCGACGTGAATACAACATGGATTTTGCCATCATGCGTTTGCACCGCCGTTGGATACCCAAAGTCACCCGGTCCTTCGGCAACGCCTCGCCGATACGGAAACGTTTTCCCGTTGTCAGTCGAAATGGCCACGGTCAGCGGCGCGCGATTCGTGAAACTGTCATTGTAAACGAGGAGCAAATGATCGTTGCGCAGCTTGATGAAGTCCACCGCCGCGTTCGGGTTTGGGAATTCGGAATCCTGCCCTTCGCTCCAGGTTCGCCCGCCGTCGTGCGACTCGGCGCGCACCAGCCAGCCGTCGGGCCGGCCGTTGTAATCGCCACCGCGCCGGCAGAAGGCGATGAGATGGTCCGGCGTGACCTCAACCGCAGCTGGCTGAATGTTCCCCAAACGTGACCGGACGCGGTTGCTCGGCTGCCAGAGTTTGGTCGCGGGATCGAGTCGGAGAAAAAGCGAAGTGCAGTTGGCGTCCACCGACTCCGTGTCGCGTCCGACTTCATGGTAAATCGGCAGCAGGCAACCGCCGTTGCGCAAAACGATCGGGTGCGCCCGCACCATCCTCCCTTCGTCAAAGGCGACTGTGAACGAATCGGACCAGGTTTTCGCGCCGTCGCGCGAGACTTTCGCGGCGATCCGCGAATCGGACCAATGCGTCCCGTAACGCGAAACGTAGAACAGCCAGACGAGTCCATCGGGCGCCTGCCAGACCACCGGATTGCCGAGCGAATGAAACGGGTCGCGCGCGATCGCCAGCGGCGACGACCAGCGGCGTTCGCCATGTTTGAGACGCGAGCCGAACACGGCCGCTCTGTTGTCATTGTATTCGCCTTTGCCGCTGAAGAAAACCAGGTAAATGTCGCCGTTCTGCAGTTCATCGAAACTCGCCGGATGCTTGTAGTCGCCGGTTTTGATTTCCGGCCCGAAGACGCGTTCGACGTGAATCTCGTCACCCGCGAACAGGTTACCGACGACTCCTCTAGCCAGGAGCAGGCAAACAAAATAATTTCGAAGCGTTCCACGGAAGTGTCGGGGACTGTTCATGCGTTGCACCATTAACATGGTGCGCTGCCGCCCTCCAAGGCGCAATTCAGACCGGTGCGAACACATGACGCCCCTGATGGCACTGCCCCCTTGCAGCGTTCAGGTGTCGCGCCAGTTTGCGTTCGGCATGAAAAACCCTGAGGGCGTTTTTCCCTCTCTCCCTGCGAGGGACGAGCGGGGAGAGAGCTGGAGAGAGGGGGAACTGATGAAAAACGGCCTCCCTCCCCGACCCTCTCCTCCTTTTTTTCGGAGGAGAGGGAGAAGGGAAGCGCTGCTGCGCT
>QHPA01000136.1 GCA_003218935.1 Verrucomicrobiota bacterium | reverse complement strand
CCGCGGCTGTTTTTTTATCCGCAGCTTCTGCTCTTCATTGCCTCCGTCTTCGTCACAGCGGTGAAGCCGAAGATACAGTTCGACACCAGCCGCGATGACCTGGTGGGCGCCGAGAAGCAGTATCACAAGAATTATCTGCGCTACAAAAAGGAGTTTCTGGCCCAGGACGAACTCGTGGCGGTGGTCGAGAGCGAAGACACGGAGAAAAACCGGCAGTTTGTAGAGCGTCTTGGGGAACGGCTGATTCAGGAAACGAACCTGTTCACCGATGTTATTTATAACAACGACGTCACGATGCTGGGGGACAAGGCGTTGTTGTTTTTCCCGGAAAAGGACTTGAAGGAACTCCTGCAAACATTGCGCGATTACCGGCCGTTTATTCAGCAGTTTGTTCAGGCGACCAACCTCAATTCGCTATTCCGTCTGGTCAACCACCAGTTTGGCACCGCCAGGCGCGAAGAAAACGCGGAGAATAGAGCGCTGGCCAAAGCGCTGCCGGCCATGGAACGAATCATCTCACAGGCTTCCGACAGCCTGCAGCGCCCGGGCACGCCGCCATCGCCCGGCCTGACGGCGTTGTTTAACGCGGGCAAGGAGGCCGAGCAGCAAATGTATGTCACGTTCGCCGATGGTCGCATTTACATCGTCACGGCCCGACCCCGGAGCGATGACTTGAATGACCAGGCCGTGCAGCGGTTGCGCGAACTGGTGGCGCAAACCAAAGCCGAAGTGCCCGGTATCAATGTGGGCATCACGGGCGAACCGGTGCTGGAATACGATGAGATGGCGCAGTCGCAGCACGACACCGCCGTGGCCACGATTGTGTCTTTGGTCCTCGTCGCGCTCATCTTCATTTACGGCTACAACGAGTCGGGACGGCCCATCAAAGCGACGATCTGTCTGATTGTCGGGCTGGCTTACACGATGGCTTTTGCGACGCTGGTGATCGGGCACCTGAATATCCTCACGATCACGTTTTTGCCGATGCTCGTGGGGCTGGCGATCGATTTTGGCGTGCACCTGGTCACGCGCTACGAGGAGGAATTGCGCCAGGGCAAAACAGAACCACAGGCGTTGGGAAAAGCAGTGGTTTATACCGGGCAGGGAATTTTCACGGGATGCTTCACCACGGCGGGCGCGTTTCTGGCCATGGCCCTTACGGATTTCAAAGGAATTCGGGAAATGGGCATCATCAGTGGCGGCGGTCTGCTGATCTGCCTTGTTCCGATGATGACGCTCCTGCCCGTGTTGCTGCTGCGCGGCCGGCAGAACGTGCTGGATCACACGTTTCCGCGGGAAATCGAGAAGCGTGCCCGCCTCGAGAAAATGTGGCTCGAGCGTCCGCTGCTGGTCACGGGGATCACCGCCGGATTGTGTTTGGTGTCACTGGTGAAAGCCGGTCGTGTGCCTTTTGATTACAATCTGCTGCACATGCAGTCGAAGGATTTGCCGGCGGTTGTGTTTGAGCAAAAGCTGATCGATTCGGCCAAACAATCGGTGCTCTACTGCGCGGTCATAGCCAGGTCGCTGCCGGAGGCACTCGCGCTGGAGGCAAAAATCACCAACCTGACCGCCGTCGGGAGCGTGGATTCGATGGCGCGGTATCTGACCGAAGACCAGGCAGGCAAACTGGGGCTGGTCGGCGAAGTCAAAAAGGAACTGGCTCCGATTCGATTTGCCGAGCTGGATGACGAGCCAGCGAACGTTGCGGAGTTGAGCGCCACATTGTGGTATCTCCAGGGCTATGTCGGCTTTGCAACAACCGACATTGAGAGGGAAAATGATGGCTCGGGAAAAGAAGAGAACAAAGAAGTGCTTGATGATTTCAAATCATTGGATCGGGCAATCACGCAACTACGGAAGCGGATGTTGGAGGATCCGCAACTGGCCGCAAAGAAACTGGCGGCGTTTCAGCTGGCGCTGTTCAGTGACATCCGGGAAACTTTCGGCGCGCTCAAGACCCAGGACAACCGCGGTCCGTTGCGAGCGGAGGATTTGCCGCCCGCGTTGCGGCATCGTTTCGTGAGCAAATCCGGCGATTTGTTTCTGCTGCAGGTCTATCCAAAGAAAGATGTGTGGCAACGGCAAAACCAGGAGGAATTCGTAAACCAGTTGCGCAACGCCCTTGACCCGCGCAACACAGGCACGCCGATTGTTACCGGCACCCCCGTACAACTTCTGGAATACACCACACTGCTCAAGAACAGCTATGAACAAGCTGCCTGGTATTCGCTGGCGGCCATTGCCTTCCTGGTGTTCGTTCATTTCCGTTCGACAACTTGCGTGATCCTTTCACTGCTGCCGGTCGGCGTCGGCACCATCTGGATGGTCGGTTTCATGGGGTGGTTCGACATTCCGTTCAATCCGGCTAACATCATGACGCTGCCGTTGGTCATCGGCATTGGCGTGACGAGCGGCATTCATATTCTCAATCGCTTTGCCGAAGAACGAAAGCCGAGCATCCTCGCCAAGAGCACGGGCAAAGCGGTCTTCATATCGGCGCTGACCACGATCGTCGGCTTTGGCAGTCTCATGTTGGCCAAGCACCAGGGCATCGCCAGTCTGGGCTGCGTGATGGCCGTCGGCACCACCACCTGCATGGTCGCCGCGTTGACTTTCCTGCCGGCGATTTTGAACCTGCTGAGCCACCGCGGTTGGGTTCTGGGCAATAAGAAACCCAGTGACGACAATGCACAATCGACACTGGGTCGGGAGGAACCGAGGTAAAAACCTCAAGTATGCTGATAAGCTATGTAAGTGGTAATTGAAAGTCAAACTTTAATTAAAACCGGACAATAAATTGCAATTCCCCACGTCGAAAACCGCGCGCTAACGTTATCGGAATGAATATTCAGCCGAAGCGCCTTGATCTTCCCCTGATTGTCAAATTGATCTTGCGAAGCTTGATCCCGGGTCGTTCCTGCTTTCCGCAAATGGAGCCGTTCACGAAAGATTTGATCGCCGTTGGTATTTGTGTCTTCCTGTTCACTTCCCCGCCGGGTCATTCGGCTGAATGGGAAAGCGGCCCGCTGATTCACGAGTTCAAACTGACTCTTGCTCCCGGTCGGCGTTTGGAGGCCATCGGCCCGCTCGTGAGTTACGAGCAGCGCGAGGCGCAGACGCAATGGGCCCTCCCGCCATTGTTTTCCCACACCTTCGATGAGGGCACCGATGCGGAAGAATTCGACTTCGCCTACCCGCTATTAACTTATGACCGGTTCGGAACGGAATATCGCTTTCAATTCCTTCAGGTGTTCAGCCTCTCGGGGGGACAAAACCAGCAAGAGAACACTCAAAAGCGTTTCACGTTGTTTCCGATTTATTTCCAACAACGCTCTCCGGACCCTGGCCTGAACTACACGGCGTTGGTCCCATTTTACGGGCGCCTGGAGAACCGGTTGTTCCGGGACGAGATTCGATTTGTTTTGTTTCCGCTTTATGGCCAATCGCGCAAGAAGGATGTCGTCACGGACAATTACCTCTATCCGTTCTTCCACCTCCGCCATGGCGACGCGTTGCAGGGCTGGCAGTTCTGGCCGCTGGCGGGATACGAACACAAAGACATGACCATGCGAACCAACCGCGATGGCGAAGTGCAAACCATCGGCGGGCACAAAAAGTTTTTCGCGCTCTGGCCGGTTTTCTTCGACCAAAAACTCCGCATCGGCACTGAAAATCCCGAACATCACCAGGCGTTGCTGCCCCTTTACAGTCGCCTGCGTTCGCTGCAGCGGGACTCAACCACGTTACTCTGGCCGTTCGGCTTGACCCTCACGGACGATCGGGCGAAAAAATACCGCGAAGTGGGCGCGCCCTGGCCCCTGATTGTTTTTGCGCGTGGAGAAGGGAAAACCGCCAATCGCGTCTGGCCGTTGTTCAGCCACGCGAAAACCCCGATACTGGAGAGCGACTTTTTTCTCTGGCCGCTCTACAAATACAGTCGCGCCCATGCGCCACCGCTGGACCGCGAGCGGACGCGCATTCTATTCTTCCTTTATTCGGATCTGGTTGAAAAAAACGAGGGAACCGGCGCTGCCTTGCAACGCACTGACCTTTGGCCGCTGTTTACTGCGAAACGCGACCGCGACGGCAACGAACGGCTGCAATTGATCGCTCCGCTGGAGCCGCTGTTGCCGAACAACAAAGGCATCGAGCGAAATTACTCGCCGCTCTGGTCCATCTGGCGTTCCGAAAAAAGCGCCCGGACCGGTGCGCGCAGCCAGTCGTTTCTCTGGAACGTGTATCGACTCCACACCACGCCGGAGACCAGAAAGTGCTCGCTCTTATTTGGGCTTATCCAGTATCAATCCGGCCCTGAAGGCAAACGGCTGCGGATGTTCTACGTTCCGGTGTTTAAGACCAGGAAGCCGCCGGTGGCCCGGCTTGAACCTTGAGTTATGTTTCAGAACATTGGCGAGATGCTGGCGCTCCTCTGGCGCACCTTGCAGGCTTTGCCGTTGACCTGGCGCCACCGCCACAAAGTCTACGACCAACTGTTCGAAATTGGCAACGCCAGCCTGCTGATGGCCTGCATCCTGTCGCTGTTCATCGGCGGTGTTATTGCGCTGCAAACCGGCCCGCTGCTCGCCGAACGCGGCCTCTCCGGGTACATCGGCGGCATTGTGGGCAACGCGATCTGCAAGGAACTGGCGCCCGTGATGATGTCCATCCTTATTGCCGGTCGCATCGGTTCGGCCATGGCGGCGGAAATCGGGTCGATGCGGGTCTATCAGGAAATCGACGCGTTGCGCACGATGAACATCAACCCGGTCCATTATCTGGTGCTGCCGCGGTTGGTGGCGATCAGTTGCGCCCTGCCGATCCTGGTGGTTTTTTCCATCATGGTCGGATGGATGGGCGCGGCGCTGGTAGCGGTCTACAACAATCAAATCGGCATTAGTTTTCAGGCTTACTTCAGCAACCTGCGTGACCTCGTGGGCCTCGGCAAAGTCGTGAATGGACTCTTCAAAAGCTTTATTTTTGCCGTCATCATCGGCGTGGTTTCGTGCCACCAGGGGCTCCAAACCATCGGCGGCCCCCGTGGCATCGGCCGTTCCGTGACCAAGGCCGTGGTCAACTCCATCGTTCTCGTCTTGATCCTCGACTACTTTGTGACGCGTTTCCTGATGTATCTGGATTGATGAATGCCCCGGTTACCACCCAGCAAGGCGTGCGCGTCACCGTCCGGGGACTGCGCCGCAGTTTCCTTGGCCAGCCCGTGCTCAAAGGTTTGAACTTTGAGGTGGATCGCGGTGAAATTTTTGTCGTGATGGGGCCAAGCGGCAGCGGCAAAAGCGTTTTGCTCAAACACATCATCGGCCTGGAAACGCCTGACGAAGGCGAAATTCTGATCGAAGGCGAATCGATTCAGTCGCCCGGCGTGATGGACAAATACCGGATGGCGATGGTGTTTCAGTCCGGCGCATTGTTCAACTCGCTCACGGTCGGCGAAAATGTCGGTCTTTACCTGTCCGAACATCGCCTCAAACCGCCGGATGAAATCGCGCGCATTGTTACGGAGAAACTCGAGATCGTCGGGCTGAGAGGCCAGGAGAACCGTTCTCCGAGCGAACTCTCCGGCGGCATGAAAAAGCGTGTGGCCATCGCGCGCGCCCTGGTCATCGAACCGCAACTGATTCTCTATGACGAGCCGACCAGCGAGCTTGACCCGCTGATGGCCGTGACCATTGGCGACGAAGTCATCAAGCTGAACCGGCGCATCCGCGTCACTTCAATCGTGGTCACGCACGACCGCGACCTGGCGTTTGGCATTGCCGACCGGATCGCCCTGATGGCCGACGGCCAGATCCTGACGGTTGGCAAACCCGGAGAGGTGAGGAGCAACCCGCACCCGCTGATCCAAAAATTCTTGACTGCAGATTTTAACCACAACAAAGAAAGGACACGGTTATGAAAGACACACTCGAAACCCGGCTGGGAATCTTTTTTGCCCTCGCGTTTATCGCCGCGGTTCTGCTCATGGAAATGCTCGGCAGCTTCGATTTCTTCAAACGCGGCGTCCGCATCCGCGC
>QHPA01000135.1 GCA_003218935.1 Verrucomicrobiota bacterium | reverse complement strand
GCTGCGGCGGCGAGTGTTGTGATTGAGACGGCGGACATGCGGATGGTCCAGGCCTGCTCAGGCGCCGAAGTATCCGGTTCGCCCGGAGGGAAAGCCGGGCCGAACGCCCTGGCCGCGAGCAGCGCACAGCCGAGTCCCAGGCACATGAGCGGATAATCACTGTTCTCAGTTGCCGTCGTCGCAACCAGAACCAGCGACGAGACGACAACCGTAATCGGCCACCCCTGCAGGAGCAATTTGATCTCGGTCCAAATCAGTGAACGCATCGCAATCAATAGTGTATTAGTTCAATAATACACTTGACCCCTCCTGTCAATGGAATTTTTTGGGGACGGTTCGGGGCAAAAAATCCCGCGTTCCCAAACTTTTGACAAGGGTTCGTGGCTCCAGTATTCGTCGAACGATTAGCGGATGGATTCGGAGATTCAAATTCCGAAAAATGGAAAGTCCGAGTGGAAGCGGCATCGCTCCCAACACTCGTCAGTCGCGCTGAACGGCGTCCACGATGACAACGGGCACCGTCGCGCCAAGAACCGAAGGTGCGACCTACGCGCCGGTTGGCGCAGCTGGCTTCAGGTCATCATACGCCTTCAGCACCTGTTCGGGGCGTGCGCGGACGGTGACGCTGTCGGTCAGATTGATCCAGCGGATCGTGCCTGTTGAATCAATCAGGAATTCGGCAGGACGGGCGATGTCAGCGCCCTTCGGTCCTCCGCCTTGGTGCAGGAGGTCGTAGCGCCGGATCACTTCTGCGTTCGGGTCGGAAAGGAATGTGTAAGTGAAGCCAAGCTTTTGGCAGTGCTGGCGCGTCACCTCCGGCGCGTCAACGCTGATGGCGACCACGCGGATAGCGCGTGTGTTGAAGTCGGCGAGCCGCTGCTGGAAACTCCGCAACTCGGAGTCGCAAAGGGGTCACCAGTAGCCGCGGTAGAAAATCAGCAAGACGCCGTTGGCTCTTGCGCCCGCCGTGCCGGCCGAGGGCGATGCGAGAAGCTCGGCCAGCGTCACCGGTTTGCCGTTTTGGTCCGGCAAGGTGAAATCCGGCGCTTTCTGCCCGAGGCGCGGCGCTGCTGCCGAGGACGGCAACTGCCTTACGAGGTAGAAAAGGCCGTAGGCAAAGAAACCGATTCCTGCCAGGCTTACCGCGGCCAGGATGGAGCCGAGAATTTTGCCGCGATAGAGTTCCGGCTGCCGAAAGGATCGTATCAGCCCTTTACCCAGCAGCACTGCACCAGCGAAAAAAAGCAAAAGGTTTGCCCACGGGAAATCTCGCGTGATCGGGAACCGCACAAAGAAAGTGACATAACTCACGAGACCGAGCACCACGAGAAGGAATCCCGCCCAAACTGAAAAGTTCCAGCGTCGTTTCATAGAGATTTGCCTGCCTGATCCTGGCCATGAATGGAGAGAAATGCAAGCGACGTGTGTATCAACGCCGAGCCGGAGGCCAGGGCCATTGACAACGAGCTGGCTCGTGCGGACTGCCAGTCCGCGATACAGCCGATTGACAATCGGCGCTACAGCGTAGCAGACTGGTAGTCTGCAGTATCGCCGGTTGTTAACCGGCTACGGCTCATCATCCAAAGCGCGCAAACCTGGCCGCCTCAATCGGGCGCGTTCGCGCGTGGAAGAGTCGAGGCCGTATAGATTGGAATCGGCGGCGGGTTCCTGTTTCCTTGCCTGGTTAACAGTTCGTCCAATTCCTCCAAGGATCGATTCGCAACCATCTGGTAGTTGGAGATCGTCGGATCGAGTTCCCTCTTGACGTTCGGCTTTAACACGGCCTGAGCAACGGTTGACGCAGGCAAATGATTACCCGGCCGCTGCACGAAGAGGGACAACGCTGCGATCACCACTACGACTGCACCGATCACCGGCAAAACCACGCGACCGTGAAGCAGCCTTACTGCGAGATGAGCCATCAGGGTTTCCCAGGCCGAAGCCGTTTCCTCCGCCCTCAGCGCGCCGACGACTCTTTGGTGGAAGGATTCGGACGCCTGGATGCGCGCCTCTATCTCCGTCACGTTCAGCTTTTCAGTGACGCCTGAGATCTCGGCCAGATAGCGGCGGCATCCATCGCAGGCTTCGAGATGCGCGCGGAGGTCCCGTGCCTGTTGGACATCCAACGCGTCGAGCGCCAGCCAGGCGATGCGCTTCCGGTTTCTTGAACAAGGCTTCATAAACGTCCAGCTTTCGGTTTGAGATTCGCCCATTGCGTGTTGAGGGCGTTCATGCCTCGCAGCTTATCGAGGGCATGGAACAACCTGGATTTCACGGTTCCCACGGAACAGCCCAGCGCCGCGGCAATTCCCTCCAGGGAATTGTCCACGTAGAAGCGCAAATAAATGACCTGCTGATGTTTGGTTGGCAACGCTTGAACGCAGTCCCGCACCAGTGCGGACTGTTCACGAAGCTGGGCTGCCTGGTCGGGCAAAGAATCGTGATCGGCGAGGGTGTCGATGCGGTTCTGAAATTCCTCGCGGTCGCCGCCCGCGAGCGTGGACAAAGGCATGGGACGCTTCTCTCGCAGCGTATTGCGGTACCGATGAAGCAGAATCGCGCACAGCCAGGTGAAAAAGCGGCATCGTCCGTTGTAGCGGCGCAAACACTTCCAGGCCTCAACCAGAGTGTCCTGAACCAGATCTTCAGCCAGGGTTGCGTTGCCGCAAAGCGCGATGGCCTGTCGCAACAGGCGCGTTTCATAAACCCGACAGACCTCGCCGAACGCTTTGGTATCCCCTGAGTGAGCCTGCTCGAGGAGACTCCGCGTGTCTGAGGTTTCGATTTCCACGAACGCTGGATTCAGGGTGAACACATTTCAATTATAACCAAAAGAGCCGGACAGTCCATTCAGGGCCCGCCCGGCCCGTCGGCTCATTGTGTCGTTGCATAGTGACGAATCATTTCGGGAGAGCCTGGCCCGCGCGCTGGCCGTCGATAAAAAATGGAGGTCCATTCATCTCGGAAAAGATGAGCACTTCCGGAAATCCCCCTGGACCATAGGAGGATTTGAGTTCGAATCCGCGATCCACGCCGTTGAACACGAAGCGTTCGAACGTGAACGGACCCTGACCGCAGGGATCGGTCACGCTCTGCAATCCCGCGTCGCCATGTAATCGGTGTTCCACAGCGGCTCGCACCATGGCGAGTTTGACCATAATCACAAACTCTCTATGCCTTGCTTTCTCGAAAGCAGGAAAGCCGATCGACACCAGAGGGTGTTGAGACTGAATGATCCGGGCGCTGAACTCCTTTGCCTGCTCTTCAAATTCCCCGTGTGGCAGAGCCAGAATCACCGCGAGCCGCTGGTATAGCGGCTCCATGTCGCGGAGCAGGTTGAGGACGCCGTCGCTCGTGACACCCGCCGCTTTGATCACCTGTTCCGAGCGATTGAGTGGCGTTGGATTGCTTTGGCCCTCCTCCGGGACATCAAGATACGACAACAGCTCTTTTACTCCCGCCATCACTTTGGCTTCGTCGCCCGGGCTCTCTTTTTGCAATTCCACAATTTTGTTTGCCAGCCAATCGAGGAAGAAGAGTTTTTCCGTCGGGACACAGTCAGCCATCGTGCGCCGGCGTGGAGCGGCATCGAATCCTTCCACCAACTGGTTCAAGGTTTCCGGGGAGAACCGGTAAAAATTCTCCGCCACAGTGGCATAGACGATGTTTTCAAAGGCAATTTGAACCAGCGCAGAAATCAATGTGCCGTCGCGGGAGGAATTTCTTCCCAGCGTAAACGCAGCCAGCAAATCGTCACGCGCGTCCGTCTGCCGGCCATTCTGCAAAAGCCATAAAACGCGCAGCCGAGTCGCCTGCGCGATTCCCTTGACCTTGGCGAGGTGCGGCAGCAGCGTGGCCGGACCCGGACTCATATCAATGCCCCAATCGCAGGGCACAGTCTCCTGCGCTGCCTGGCGGACCAGTTTCAATTGGTTGTCGTAGCGGCCAACGAGTTCGCCGAATCGTTCCGGGAGCTTCTGCCAGCGCCATTCTTTCGCGAACAAGTAATCGCGGTCTGCTTGCGACAAATCGGGAGCCACAAGAAAAGCCTGATAATATTGCATCGCCGGGTTTATATCGGTCCGGAACTGTTCCGCGCGTACGCCAACTATCGCCCCGGTCACAATTGCCACGGTCAAACAGATTGATTTCATCGTTTTCATAAGGTGCTTCCGATTTCCCAATCCAGTCTGCCCGTTAATAACTACAGCGTGCCAAAAGGTTCATTCTTTTATGGCTTTTCTCCGGCTTGCGCTGTAACAGGCCCGAGGAAGACAAAGGCGAGACGCTCGTAGCATTGAACCGCGCTTGCAACCGACTGGAAATGGTCTTGAACGCACAGCACGCAGAAGGACAGTAAATGACTGACGAACTTCGAATCCGCGTCCACGGCGACGCGTTGTTGCCGACGCTGGTTTATCTGCCGGGCATGCACGGCGATTGGACGCTGGTGAGCAGTTTTCGCGCGGCCATGGCCGGACGAGTCCGGTTCGTTGAGTTCGCTTACCCGCGCACGTTGACCTGGTCGCTGGACGATTACGCCAGGGCGATCGAGCAAGCGTTGCTGGCGAATGGAATCGAGCGCGGTTGGCTGCTGGGCGAATCGTTCGGTTCGCAACCGGCCTGGGCGATCATTGCCAGAGACCAGATTTCCGGTGAACCCGCCCCCTCCCGGGAGGAGAACTGCCGCGGCGTATCCGAAGTTCGGCTCCCCTCCCCAGGCGGGGGCGTGCGAAAACCTCACCGCTCTCAACCGCACTTTCAAACACAAGGCCTGATCCTTGCGGGCGGGTTTGTCCGGCACCCGGTGAATTGGGCGGTTCGCATGGCGGGCCTGGTCAGCAGCGCGACACCGCTGTGGTTCGTGAAACTGTTTTGCGTCGTTTATGCGTGGTACGCCCGGTTCCGACACAAGCGCGCCCCCGAAACGCTGGCCAGTATCGCTGAATTTGTCGCGAACCGGACGGTCGAAGCAGACCGTCAGGCGATTGTTCATCGTTACGCTCTTATCGCGGACAACGATTTTCGGCCAGTCGCGCGGCAATTCGGCCAGCCGATCTATTATCTGGCCGGCCTGGTGGACCCGCTGGTGCCGTGGTGTTACGTGCGTTGGTGGTTGCGCAGGAATTGTCCCGGCTATCGCGGCGGCAAAACGGTGTGGCGCGCCGACCACAACGTGCTGGGCACCGCGCCGCAAACGGCCGCCGGGCAGATTCTCGCGTGGATTTCGGAGACGCGGCTTTCGCAACACGATCTTGAACTTTCAATTGGAAGGAGGCAACCCGGATAACTGGGGGGTAGTGGGTCTGACCCACTACCAACTGGGGAGCGCAGCCGCCCCGGCTGCTGTTCGGCGCGCCCTCGCGCCGAACTCCATGGGGCCAGGAAATCAACGACCGCTTTGGCGATTTGCCAGACAGATCCTCGAGACGGTGCGCCGGGAGGCCAACGTAGCGGGAGCCGTCGGCTGCGCCCGCGGCGTGGGCACGTTCCGTTTTCTGTGCGATTAACCTTCACGAAAATCCGCCGATGTGTTCTCATGGGCGAGTCAGAAACTCCACGCCGCCAGCCATCAGTTGTGAGCAACGGCGTGTGCGCAAAGCGTTCCAACACCATGAAGCATTATTCGCGCTATGGGGAAGTTCTACATTTTAGATGGTCCAAAATCACCCTGGGGAGACTATTCGGACATCCTTATCCAAGGAATGTCGGCTCATTCGAGCCGCAAGGACGGGTTGATTCAGTTGGAGCGCACCGGCCCGCATGTGCCGCCTATTTCGTTCCCGGGTCTGAGCGACATCGTTATCACCGATCCTTTCCGTAGACGGGTGCTGTTGGCCACGACGGCCCCGGCTTGTTGACACGATTGCAGAAAATCCACCAGCGCGGCGGCGAAGGGCGCGAGGCCCTCGGAGAGGTCATCCACAAAAGTGAGAATGGTTCTGCTCATGCTTTCTTTTCAAAGAAATGTGGCCTCTGGCACAACTTTTTCGCCGAAGCCGTATCGTTTGGGAACGGTTACCGTCCGAACGCACAGAGCCAAGAAAATGCGTGCATTCCGAAATGAACCGGTTAGATTAGTTCAAATTTACAAAAATGGACGCGCAGATTGAT
>QHPA01000536.1 GCA_003218935.1 Verrucomicrobiota bacterium | reverse complement strand
CTTCTCCGCAAACAGCGAATCGTAATCCTTGAGCTGCAAACCAAATAATGGAAAAGCTTCGGTGAATGAACCGCGTCCAACGACCATTTCCGCCCGGCCTTGGGAGAGCAGATCAAGCGTGGCAAAGCTTTCGAACACGCGCACGGGATCGGCGGCGCTTAATACGGTAACGGCACTGGTGAGCCGAATGCGCTTCGTCCGGGCCGCGGCCGCTGCGAGAATGAGCGCCGGCGCAGAATCGAGAAATTCCCGGCGATGATGTTCCCCCACTCCGAACACGTCCAAACCGACCTGCTCGGCGAATTCGATCCGCTCAACCAGTTGACGGACACTCTTCGACGCACTGGCGTTAACGCTCCCGCCCTCGTCAGCGAATTGCGCAGCGAAACTGTCAACGCCGATCTGCATCTGTTTGTCTTGCTGCTTCGAGTCTGGCCTTCCCTGTTCGGTCTGACTTCGCTCGTTCGCTTCCAGTAATTCTGTCATGGTTGGACAATACCGCGCCGATTCGACCTGGATGAAATACCATGTTGGTTGCGCAGCCATGCTTTTTGGGCATAATGGACCTGTGATCATAATAGCTGGTGGTGGCATCGGGGGATTAACCCTTGGCTGCGCACTGTCGCGGGCGCGCATCCCTTTCCGGATTTTCGAACGCGCCGCCGAACTTCGGCCACTCGGCGCAGGGATCGCCTTGTCCTCAAACGCTTTTCAAGCTTTGGCGTACATAGGGATTGAGGACCAGGTGTGGGAATGTGGTTGGGAGTTGGCCGTTGCGGAGATTTGTGATTCACAAGGACGAGTTTTGATTCGAGTACAAATGCGGGATTTTACAGCAGGTGGGAGCCGTGCGATGACACGAGCGGACTTGCAACAGACGCTGCTCGGAGCTTTGGGCGCGAAGGTTGAGACCGGTCGCGCCGTTGTTGGCTACCAATCGACGGACGCCCGCGGCCGTGCTTCGTGCGATGCGGGGCGATGAGGCGCTCCGCCACAGTGGCCAAACGAGTTGGCGTGGACTCGTCGCCGGCCTGGAAATTGACGAACCGCATCGGGTGAGGGAGAGCTGGGGACCTGGCACGCGTTTTGGGTTCGTGCCGGTTGGAGTAAATCACGTGTATTGGTTCGCAGTAGCGAATGCTCCGGCTGGCGAACGGGACGAGGCCGACCCGTGCCGCGAGTTAAGAGTAAGGTTTGCAGGATGGCACCCGCCGATTGATCAGCTTTTGGCCGACACACCGCGCGAGCAGATCATACGCACGGATATCTTTGATCGGCCTCCTATCAACTGCTGGGTTGACGGACGGACCGTCCTTTTAGGAGATGCCGCGCATCCAATGACGCCGAACATGGGTATGGGAGCATGCCAGGCTATTGAAGACGCTGTCGTCCTTGCCGATGCACTCGCTCGCGAGCCCAGCGTCGATGCAGCACTGGCCCGCTATCAAACACGCCGAATTTCTCGGGCAAACAGCTTTGTCACACGCTCCTTTCGCTTCGGTCAACTGGCGCACTTACGTATCGCCCCGCTTCGCTGGTTGCGTGATCGTGCGTTGCGTTCCTTCCGTCTGGTGCCGAGTCGCCTCGTGTCGCGCGTCACGGCACGGGACTTCGAATTTCAATTATAATTTCCAATGGAACTCCGGCATCTCCGATATTTTCTAGCCGTGGGTGAAGCATTGAACTTCACCAGGGCCGCTGCGCAGCTTCGGCTCGCACAACCTGCGCTGAGCCGGCAGGTGCAGGATTTAGAGGATGAAATCGGCGTGGACCTCCTGCGTCGCAGTCCGCGCGGCGTGACGCTGACGGCGGAGGGAAAACTTTTTCTGGATGAAGTGCGCGAGTTGCTGAAGCGGGCCGACGAATCGGTGGAAAAGGTCCGCGCCCTGGCTCGCGGCGAATATGGCGAGCTGCATGTCGGTTACGCGCCGTCCCCCACGGTGGAGATTTTGCCGCCGGCGCTCGCAGCATTTCAAAAAGCCGTGCCGCGCGTGAAGGTGTTGTTGCATGACCTCTCCAGCGATGAACTCATCGCCGGACTGCAAAACGCCACGCTGGAACTCGCGGTCATGGTCTACCAGCCCAATGGCGGGCAGACCGCAGGTATCCAGTTTGAATTGCTGCGCACTTACGCGTTGTGCGTAGCGATGACGGCTACGCATCCCTTCGCCCGGCTGAAATCGATCACGTTGGAAAAGCTGGCTGCCGAACCGCTCGTCGGGCTCCGCCGCAAAGACTACTCCGAGTATTACCGCATTGT
>QHPA01000134.1 GCA_003218935.1 Verrucomicrobiota bacterium | reverse complement strand
GCCGTTCAGCGCCGCGTCGAACGCGTCCATGTAATTTTGCAGATACTGCTGCTGGGGCGCGCGTTGTGGAAGGGTGATCTCTGGCTCTTTGGGATCCACGTAGTCGATGAGTTGCCCGACTGCGAAGAATCCACTCTCACCGGGGCCGAGCCGGTCGATCTTCATCATGTAACCGCCCGTGACCTCCGGCGGGTTGAGGTTCTCCGGCTGCAGCTTGTTGATGTCCACGCGGTGCTTGCCTTGCTTGATTTTTTCTTCGAGCACGTAAATGCCGTTGTAATTCCCGGATGAAACCGCCCCGCCCGCCGTGTTGAGATAAACCTCCACCAACCGCGTGCGCGGGGCGTAGCGACCGATTTCGTTGCTCAACTGGTAAATAAACGGGTTGTGGATGAGCACCGGCTCAAAATTGTTCGGCGCGTACAACACCCAGTCCGAATCCGCCGGGAGCCCGAGCGGTGAGGCGTTTTTCGGATCGTTGAAATCATCCCGGAACTCGACGGCCCAGCTTTGCTTTGGCAAGCCCTGCGTGCTGGAGCCGCGCACGTGAATGCCCGCGCGCGTGCTGAGCGCGGGCGGATTGGTCAGCGACGTTTTCCCGTTTTGCGGCTCGTAAAACGACATGTTCGCGAACCCGTCTGTGCTGACCGGGATGCCGCCCCCGCCAAAGTTGTGGATGACAATGGCCGGCAGGTTGGAAGTGAAATTGATGACGTTCGCGTTGAGCAGAAGGTAGCTTTCACTGTGCAGCGGGCCGGGCAAAAGGCCGGGCGCGAACGCCCGCGCGCGGACCTGGACGGTGTTCGTGAGGGAGACCGGCCCGCCGTACAAGGACGATGCGTCAGTCGGCGCGCTGCCGTCGAGCGTGAAACGGATTTCCGCGTTGGTGGACGAAGTCCAAAGTTCCAGCGGGAACGGACTTGTGAACGTGCCCCCGTTCCTCGAGAATTCCACCTTCGGTGAGAAGCCCGCGCCGATGGTTGAGTTCGGGGCGCCCGGCGTCGGCACAGTGAAATAGCCGGCGACATCCGGAGAAACCCGGTCGCGGCCGTACGACACGTCGGTCTGTTGGGGCGGATAAGCCGGCGTGAACGACGAGACGATGTTCGTCGTCGGGTCAACGAGCGCGAGAAACTCGCCACCGGGCGACAGTTGGAAGTTCGTGTGCAACCGGCCGGTGACGTTGGTCCGGTCCTTGCCGGAAGCGAAGACCAGCAGATAACTGTTGGCTGCCAGCGTGATGTTGGGGAACCGCCATTCCGTCAGATGTTTCGGATCATCCGTGAGCGCCCAGCCCGCCAGATTCACCTCGCTTGCGGTGGGATTGAAAAGCTCGATCCAGTCCGAGCTGTCGCCGTCTTCGTCGTGGATCGTCTTTTTGTTGTCGGCCATGAACTCGGAAATGACCACGCCCGGGAGCGGCGCGTTGGCGTCAAGTTTATAAGTCCAACTTCCGCCAGCGAAATTGTTCGGACTGCCGGCCAGATCATGAATGCCATGATCGGCCGCCCACGCGAGCTGTACCTTGTCAAGGGCCGGTTGCGGGAATTGAAAAACATATTGCCACGGCGCAAACGCGGTGACGCTCGTGGCCGGCCCGCCACTGATCAGCAAATCGGAAGCGTCCACACCCGCGACGCCTTCGCTGAAATCCACCTCGATGCTCGTCAGATTGCGAACTGTCGCGCCCGCCGGTGGGATCAAATTGGCAACAGTCGGCGGCGTGGTGTCGGTCGTGTACGATAGAGACGCGTCGATCACAAAGTCGCTGCTGCCGCCGAGCGAGGCGTTGAACGCCTGCACCGCGATGACATTCGTGCCGGGAACCAGGTAAGTGCCGGGATTGCTCAGCGTGTCGTTTTGCGGCGGGACTGGCTCCGGCAGCGCGGGGGACGCCGTGCCGTCGAAAGGAACATCGCCCGCTGGCATATTGAAGCGCGCAACTTCCGTCCCATTGATCCAGGCGATAAACCCGTCGTCGCTGAACGCGTAGAGCTGCAGTTCGCTGATGTCGGCGGGGTTCGTCACCACAAAAGTTTTACGCAGGAAAATGCACGTGTAACCGCCAAACATGTCGTCCAGCAGAGTGTTGCCCGTGTACGCCGTGGCGCTGCCCGGCTGGTTCTCGTAGTAAAACGCCGCCTGACCCGTGGCCCAGGAGGAGTCGCCGAAGTCACCGGCCCGCCATGCGGTCGGGTCCGGCGAAGAAGCTTCGGATAGCCCTTTGAAATAGTTCCAGGTGGAGTTGGTCGGAAAGAGGACGGCGGCGTTGGCCGCCCAAGTCAGCACAAAGAACAGAGCGGCTGAGAATTTTCGCGTCACAGTAAAGCTGTCATTTTTGGAAACCACATTTTTATAGCAGGTTTCTTGCCCTCAAGCACGCGAATTTGGAGGCACAGAACAGTTGCCAATGATGATTTCCGAAATGCGCCGAACTTCGCACCAGGGTGCGGATCCGGAAACAATTCTGGCAAACACCATCTATCTACAGGCAGCGGTACCGACCCTCACCCGCCCTCCGGGCACCTCCTCCCCTTCGGAAGGGGAGAGGGACGGGGTGAGGGGGGGGACACGCGGTTTTGCGGAAAATAATTTCCGGCAGCCACTCGCTAGTCGGGGGAAGGCCAGGAGGAATACAGGATTAACAGGCCGAGGCGTCTGATTTTCCCGACAAGGGGCCCGGGACCTCGTCCAAAAAGGGCCGTGCTCAACTCGCAAAGATGCGGTCCATTTCCTGCGACAGCTTCTTCAACCCTTCCGGGCTGTCAGCGCCGCCCTGCTCGGCGATGCCCCAGCCATCGTAGCCGACGTCGTCAAGCGCCTTCATCACCGCGGGCCAATCATTGTCGCCTTTCAGGAATTCGACGTCGAAACCCTTTCCCAACCCCTGACGGCTGGCCTTTTCACGGCTGAATTCCTTGATGTGCAGTTTTTGAATGCGTTTGCCCAGAATGCGAATCCATTGCTCAGGCCAGCCGTAGGTGATGACGTTCCCGACGTCGAAATGCCAGCCGACCCACGGACTGTTGAACTCGTCCACATAACGCGCCGCCTCCAGCGGACTGAGGAGAAAATGGTTCCAGACATTCTCGATGGCGATCTTCACGCCAAGTTCTTCGGCCAATGGAACGGCCTTGCGAATTTCCTCCTGCGAACGCTGGTAGGCGTCCGCGTAAGAAACTTGCTTGTTCACCACTGCCGGTACGAACAACACGGAACTCGCGCCGTAACGTTTCGCGTCGCGCAGCGCCTGCTTGAGCCCTTCCAGTCCCTCCTCGCGCACTTTCGGATTCGGGTCCGACACCGGCTTGTTCCAATGCGTATTGCAACAGGTGCTGGCGGCCTTGAGTCCGGTTTCTTGGAGCGCCTTCACCACTTGCTCCTGGTTCATATGGCTCATCGGCTCGACGCCTTCAAAGCCCGCTTCTCTGATCGCCTTGAACTGTTCGAGCACTGACCCTTTGACGCCGACGGTCGCGTACATGATTGCTTTTTTGATGTTCCGCTTTTTGGGAGCGGCGGCGTTTTCGACGGCGGCGAGTGCGGCGGGGGCCAGCGCGGCGACCGCCAGCGCGCTGCTGCCGGCCTTGAAGAATTCCCGGCGGTTCAGGTTTGTTTTCATAATCCTTGATGATTTGAGTCCAGTCGGATTTGATTCCACAGGCTGCGAAGGCGGGCCTCAGCCGCACGATTAAACGAACTTCGTGATGCCCGGCATCGCCAGCGGCGGAACTTCCAGCGCCATGTTCCAATCCAGCTTCTCCGGCACGAGTCGCTCGTGCGAATGCATCGCCTGTTCCCAGGTGATTTCCTGCCCGGTGTAGGCCGCCATGCGGCCCATGATCGCCACCAGCGTGGTGTTGCACATGTGCTCGCTGTCATTGATTGGCTTGCCGTCGCGAATCGAGCGCAGAAAAGTCACGTGCTCATTCCGATACATTGAGCCGAACATCTGGCTCTCCGTTTCCGGCCCTTCGTAATGCCAGGTCGTTTCGCCGGTGAATTCGGCGCCGCGTCGGCTGCCGAGCCATCCGATGCCTTTCGTGCCAGTGATGTAGTCCTTGGTCTCGCTGTGGCAGCCGGCAATCTGTCGCTGCGCCATGAAGCCGCGCACTCCGTTGGCCCACTCGTAATTCACCTCGATGTGATCGTAGATGTTGCCGTCGTGATTCGGAGTCTGCCTTCCGCCGACGGCGGTGCACTTCAGCGGCGGCAGGTCCTTCATCGCCCAAATCATTTTGTCGATGCTGTGAATCGCCTGCTCGACGAGTCCATCGCCGCTGAGCCACACGAAGTTGTACCAGTTGCGGATTTGCCACTCGACATCGCTCATCCCGGCCGGCCGCGCACTTGCGGGAGGCATCGGCTTCACGGGCCCGGTGAGATAAGTGTGATAAAGCGAGCGCACTTCCCCGATGGCGCCATCGTGAAGTCGTTTGAAGAACTCCGTGCGCGACGTGTTCGCGCGCCAGCAGAAACCGGATTGCACGGCCAACCCTTTTCGCTTCGCCTCCTCGGCGCTTGCCCGAACCGAGCGTACGCCAGCGGCATCAGTCGCGATGGGTTTTTCGAGAAACGCGTGTTTGCCCGCGGCGACCGCTGCCTGGAAATGCTGCGGGCGAAAACCCGGCGGCGTCGTCAGCAGCACCACATCCACACCCGAGGCAATCACTTTCTTGCAAGCATCCAGCCCCACGAATCGGCGCTCGGCAGGCACCTGGATCCGCGATGGATCGCTCACGGACTTCGCGACTTCGCGCAGACCCACTTCGATCTTCGCAGGGTCGATGTCGCCCATCGCGTATAGCACCGTGTTGCTGTCGGCGGCGAGCGCGTCGGCCGCAGCGCCATTGCCGCGGCCGCCGCAGCCAATCAGACCGACTTTGAGCGTGTTACCGTCGGCGGCAAACCCCTTGCCGGAGAAACCGAGGTTCGCGACGAACGCGCCGCCCAGCGCGGCGGCCGTGGAGGTCTTTAGAAATTCACGACGGGAAGTGGAAACGGCGTGAGAAGTTTGATCTGGCATGATATCATTCGGGTTTCGGTTCATTGTTAAGGGATAGGTTCGTCCAGGCGCCCCGTCAAGGAAACAGAACGGCATTAACCGGCATTGAGCAATACAGGTTTTCTCCAGTTTGCTGGGAGGCTGAGCCAGGTGGGGCGAGACTCCGTCGAGCCCATAACTCCAATCATAGAGATCAGGGCTCGACGGAGTCTCGCCCCACCGAACATGTACTTGTTGCCGCCCGGCGATGCCTTCACCGCCGCTGGATGGTTCAGCCCCTTGGCCCGCGGCGGCTGTTTACTGATATGTCAACACCAGATTGCCACCCTGGACTTGAATCGACTGGATGGCCAGCGCGCCACAAGCCCGGAGGCGATAGAACCGCGATCCGCCCGGCAACGCGATCGTAATGGTTTTAGAGGTGTCATCAACGACGGCATTCAATTCATCCGCGTACTGGCCGGCAACATCCGCCGAAGACTGCAATGTCGGGGTGCTGTCGCTCGGCGTCGGCCCGTTGATGACGCTGTCGATCCAGGCCACGTGAGCCGAGACGCGTGTCGCATAGAATGAACCGGGTTGGGCTGTGGGTAAGTCGGGCGTCGGAGACCAATTGCCCGTCACATCCTTTTTGTAAAGTCCGCCTTCATCGAAAATCGCGCCGGCAAATCCAGGCCCGTTGGTGCTGGTGTTGTACGGCCCATCCACAGCGTAGTTGATGCCGGCGAGCTTCCAGGTGGAGCCATCCTGGATGAACACCGCCCCGGCGGAGTCGCCCACGGAAAGGTGACACTCGTTGGGGCCGCCGGTTTTATCGAAAGTCGCCTGAAGCAAAACACCGAGGCCGCTGCCGAGCAGTCCGTCGCCATTGACGGTGCCGGCCACCACATTCTCGCCCCAGCGCTGCACGCCATCGCCCGGCCCTGACAGCCGCACCGCGTTGTGTGCCACGTCCAAAAACGACGAAACTCTTGTTCACTTCATCCGTGTTCGTGTAGATCCGCGCGTAATCGGGAAACGTCCCGCAGACCCGCCAGATTCTCAAGTCACTGTCCGGGTCGTCAAACACCGCAGTCGTGGGGTATTGGGTGCCGTTGAAGACCAAGGCTTGCCCAATCGAGCCGCCAACGTGCCCGGCCGTGATAAAGTATTTTGGGGCAATGGGCGTGCCTAAATAACTTCCCCAGAGACCTTCGTACTGCCACCCGCTGTTGGTCAGGCTGCCCCCCGGCGCGGTCGTGTTGTAATTCGGATCGCCGGTGGAATAGAAGAGAACGGCGTTCGCCGGGATGCCGCTCAGCCAGAGTGAAATGAATACAATAAGAACGGGGCGGCTTCGGCTCACGCAGGAGCGTGCAACAGGCTGCATTAGCGGACATTTAGTCGCCGACAACATGCGTGTCAATGCCATGGAGTCGCCAACCCGGCAGACTCCCAAACCTTCCAACAGCAGCCCGAATGCCGGTTCCAGCTTTGCGACGTCGTGAAATCGATGCGGGTGATCTGCGGACCCGGATTGTTGCCCCTGGCGGCGCCGGCTACTTGCCGATCACTTTCACAACCGCGGTTGACCCGGGATATTTCTCGCCCTGAATCGGTTCGGCGCGACCACCGAGGTTTTGCTCCAGGAATGCTTCAGCGCGCGCGTTGAAATCAATCCGGTTCTCCGGACGCGCGAACCCGTGGCCTTCATCCGGGTAAAGCACGTAAGTCACTCTGCCGCTATTTTTCTCGATGGCCTCGACGATCTGCTCGGATTCGGCCTGCTTGACACGCGGATCGTTGGCGCCCTGGCCGATCAGCAGGGGCCGCACGATCTTGTCCGCCTTGAGCAGCGGCGATGCGTTCTTGATCAATTCCGCGTCGTTCGGATCGTCCACGCTGCCCATTCGCACGTCGAACAACGAACGAATCGGTTTCCAATACGGCGGGATCGAGTGGATCAACGTTCTCAAGTTGGATGG
>QHPA01000133.1 GCA_003218935.1 Verrucomicrobiota bacterium | reverse complement strand
GAACACCACATGGTATTTGCATTCCCATTTTGTGTGATTAAGACTTTCATATTCGTTCATTTCTTGAGTCTCCGGTTGTTGACCTTGAGCGGTTCACAACACGGATTCTCAAGCGACTCCCGGAGCTGTCAAACTCTGGGAGTCTTCCCGGCATAGCCGGGAGGTTTCCCGAATGTCTAATTTAGATCGCCCTGATTGGAATTGCAGAACCTTTGGATTTTTGGTTCACTCTGGCTGCTCAGCAAAGACAGGTTGGGGACAATAAAACCGTCAACATGAAAATCCTCCTCCGCAGTTTCAAAACACTCCTTGTCGCGTTCCTTCTGCAATCAGAACTCCCAGCCATCGCAGCGTCGGCCGGGGGAAAGACAGGGCATCTGACCGAGCCGCCCGAAGACCAAACTGAGGACTTGGCAAAAACTGACCGCGTCGATTCCAAAAAACTAGAATGGAATGTTAAGAACCTGCTTGAGGATTATCGAGGCAACGGAAGCCAAAACGCGAAGTGGGATGTTCCTGCCGAGAGGGCATTAACTGCTTACGCTTCGAACCGCTCTGGAGTTGTGGTGGTGAAGCAGGATGAAATGAATGCATTTTGTCAGGAAGCCCTGAAGGCTGGTTGCAAAGATCCGATGATCAAATACCTGCTCATTCGTGCAATTGCACCACAAGCCGGTAAGGCCAACATGCAGCAGGCGAAGCAGTACTCTGAGGCTGCGAAGGAACTGGAGGCGAGCAAGTATTCAGGCATCCGAAAGTTCTATGGCTTCGCGCGAGCTGCAGATGCGATGTTCTCTGGAGGCGGCACCAATCGAGAGACTCGGATGCTTGCGAACACCTACCGAAGAAACGCGACATCCTCTCTCGAAAGTGCCTTGAAGGATGACACGATACCAGTGACTGAGGCTTATGACGCCTGCAGAGATCTGCTCAATTTGACCTACCGTTTTAAGCAGGAGTACCACTATGCGTTTCATCGATTAGAGCCAATCCTGCTTGCCAAGTGGCCGGACGAATCCTCAATCCAACTCATTAGGGGTCACTTCTACATCGAGTATGCGTGGGCCGCTCGCGGGAATGGTCTTGCAGACACAGTTACTGATGAGGGATGGAAACTCATGGCAGAGCGCCTTGAAACGGCTGCGCAAGCACTGGAAAAGGCTTGGAAACTAAATCCGAAGGATGAGCGAATTCCCACCGAAATGATCACTGTGGAAATGGGACAAGGTAAGGGTCGGGAACGGATGGAACTCTGGTTTGGCCGGGCGATGCAACTCCGGACCAACAACTACAGGGCGTGTTGGAAGAAGGCTTATTATCTTGAACCAAAATGGTACGGCTCTCCTGAAGAGTTACTGAAGTTCGGGAGGGAGTGTGTTGCCTCGAAAAATTGGGGTGGCAAGGTGCCTTTGATACTCGTCGATGCCCACAACATGCTCGTCACCTATCTCCCTCGGGAAAAACGAGCAGACTACTGGAAGCAGCCAGAGGTTTGGAATGATTTGAAGGCTGGCTACGAGAAATACCTCAAGTCCACTCCCGATGGGAAAGCCCAACGGGAGCGCTACATCCGTCACGCCTACGAGAATGCAAAATGGGCAGAACTGAACACCCAGCTCAAACTTCTCTCTGAGCCCAACTACGCCTCTTTCGGTGGGAAGGCTAAAATTTGACGAGATCGTACGCGCTGCTCAAGCACACGCAAACGACTCACAGAAGTAATTGTTCGGCGAAAATGAAACGCCTTCTGTTACTCTCCTCTGTAGTCGTTCGCCTTGTCGCAGCAGCTCTACTGTTTTGGGCAATTGGTGACCATCCGAATGGATAGCTGCCTCTTTTGCAACTGCCTTGTGAAGCATCGCCATTGCCACCATGGCATGCCTGTTTTTAACCTTGATAACTGCAACCGTTCAGGCGGATTGGCTGGGAACAGCATTCACGCCCCGGTCTCTGTCCTCGGCAGTGCACCCTCCAGCTTGAGGAGTCGGCGTTTGCGCTCGACACCCCACCGATAGCCGCTGAGTTTGCCGTCGGTTTTGACCACCCGGTGGCACGGGACGATCACCGCGACGGGGTTGGTCGCGCAGGCGCGAGCGACCGCCCGCACCGCGGCGGGCTGCCCAATGCGCGCGGCGACCTCGGCGTAGCTCGCGGTCTGGCCGGCCGGAATTTCGCGCAGGGCCTGCCACACGCGCTGCTGAAAAACGGTGCCTCGGATGTCCAGCGGCAGCTCGATCCTCCCGGCGGGATGCTCGAGGTGATCCACAATCGCGTTGACCCACCCCTCGAAGGAGCGGTCGGCCTTTTCAATCGATGCTCCCGGAAAGTCTTCCCTTAACTGCCGCTCCAGCGCGCTTCGTTCGTTGCCGAAACGCACCGAGCAAATGCCGCGAGCGGTGCCCGCGACCAGCACGAGCCCCAGCGGGCTGGTCGCGACGGCGTATCGCATGGCGACGCCTCGGCCGCCGCTCCGATATTGGCGAGGCGTCATGCCCAGCGTTTCGGAAGAACGCTCGTAGAAGCGGCTGCTGGAATTGAATCCGGCGCCATAGATGGCTTCGGTGACGGACCGTCGCGCGCGCAGTTCCGAGCGCACTCGTCCGGTCCGGTGCGCGGCGGCATACTGTCGCGGCGTGACTCCGATCACGTTTTTGAAAACGCGATGGAAATGATAGCGGCTCAGTCCGACCGCCTTGGCCAGGGCATCCAGCGCGGGAAACGACTCCGAAGTTTCGATGATGCGACACGCCTTTGCCGCGGCCTCCGCATGTCGCTCCCGCTGCGAGGCGCCGGCCGGCCGGCAGCGTTGGCAGGGTCGAAATCCGGCGCGCGCGGCATCGGCGCAGGTGTAATGAAACGCGACGTTTTCGCGAAGCGCCAGCCGCGACGGACATGTTGGTCGGCAATAAACGCCGGTGGTGGCCACGGAATAAACGAACTGGCCGTCGGCCGCGGGCTCCCGCCGTTGCACGGCAAGCCAGCGTTGCTCATTGGTGTTGTACGTGTGCCGTGCCGCGGCGCCGTTTTGATGAGCGCCGTTATTTCGAGAAGGTGCGTTCTGTTTCATGCGCGCACGATACAACAATGGAACAAGGCTCGCACTCCGCCGGTTGCTTTCAAATTCGCGACCGGCCCGCGTGCTGCTGGATGCGAAGTGTTCGCCCAAACGCAACAACTGAAGCACATGTCGTTTTGCGATTCAAGCCATCAGGACGAAGGGGAGTGTCTTAATTTCAAATCTAACCTGTAGCGGCGCTCTATGAGCGCCTTTTTCGGCGGTCACAGACCGCCGCTACAATCAAATTAAGACACCACCGGACGAAGTGGAGTCCGTAGTCGTTCGGCATTTTTTATCTTGCTGATCTCTTTCTCCGGTCTTTTTCGACTTGAATACCAAATATCCGCTGTCATTTGGGGGTGGATTCACCTGTTCGCTCCGTTAGAATCGTCCTGATATGATCCACGTCGAAGCGCGCAGAATCGGCCAGCTTGACCGCGTTTGTTCGCAAACTGCGAATTTGCACGCCTTCGGATGAGGGCACCGTGAAAGCTGACGCACCTGAATCATCGGCCGATAAATATTCAGGACTCACCATTGATCTGGTTGGGCTGGGCAAAGTACAGCTTACTCACGTCCTGAAAAGCAACACCGAGACGAGAATTTACCACACGACTCAACCTCGCGTTGTCGTCAAAATGTTTGATTTAAGCTGCGGGAAACCCGACGAGATCAGCTATGGCCCGTATATGAGCTTCAGCCTCGAACTGGCCAATTTCGAAGACATTCTGGGCGCTGAGGATTTGAGACCGCTGGTGCCCGCCTATTACGGGGCGAACATCAATTATGACAAGAAGTACGCCTTTATTGCGATGGAATACCTTGAGGGCCAGGACCTGAAATCGTGGTGTGCGGAGGCTTCCTCCGGCGGTTATGAGACCGAGTGGGTCGAAGAATTCAAAGAGGCCGTCTATGAAGCCTTGACCATCATGACACGGTTTCATCGACACGGCATCATCCTGATCGACTTCAAGCCGGATAATATCATTCGCCTCAGAGAGCGCGGAATCAAGTTTGTTGACCTGGGAGCTTTCTTTACACCGCGGCATTACGGTCAAACGGACAAATATGTTTATTCAGCAACCCCCGATTATGCAGAATTGTTAATCGACGCATCGAACGTTCAGGCGGGCGTGCCGCCAACGGAAGCGTCGGATATTTTTTCCGCCGGAGTGGCCCTTTTTGAGCTGGCGACAGACGCCTCGCGACTTGAGATTGAAGATGGAACGGCGGATGAAATCCTGAAAAACCCGGCCATATTTCTTTTCCGGGACTCGCAAATCCGGATCTCCTGAAGGGATATGTGGCGAATAAGCTGGCCGACTGGGAGACATTGCCGGTGGAACAACGGGACCAGATCATCCTGGCCACGGGAACGACCTTTATTATGGAACAGCTTCCGCCGCGACTCCAGTGGTTAGCGGGTCCGATCGCCCAAGCCACGGTGCTGCGCAGCATGCGGCTCAAAAAAGTCGCTGAGCTCATGCTCCTGATCGCGAATCCCGTGTCCGAATCTGTCCGGGAGGATGTCGAGTGTCATAATTGCCTGATTCAAAATTTGCGCGACCTCCAGCGTTCTCTTGATTTCGTCGAACGCTTGAATACGTGGGAAGCGAGATTGAATCCGACCACCGGGCACTGGGCGGTTGCGATGCCTGTTGCCTGGGGACAACTGCTGGATAGCGCCCAATTCACCTGCTTGAAGCAAACTTATAGCGATGAGCAAGGACACAGGTATTTTCATATTGTTGGCGACCGGGAGGCGGATGCCTTTGAAGATGACAAACTGACATTGTGGCACCTCAAGCAGGACCATTTTGCCTGGCTTGGCTCAGCGGCCGGCGCTTCTCGCCGGCGGGAAGGTATTCCATGAATCAATTCTTTGATCGAGCTGCTTCGGACAACCCCGTCACGATCCGCGCGCCGCGTTTGTAGGCGAGGTAGGAGTATGTCCATTGCAGCAGCACGGCCAGCTTGTTGCGAAAGCCGATGAGGAAGATCAGGTGGACGAATAGCCAGGCAATCCAGGCCAGGAACCCGTTGAATTCCAGTTTCCCAATTTTGGCCACGGCGGCGGAGCGTCCGATCGTCGCCATCGTCCCTTTGTCCCAATACTTGAACGGCGGACGAGCCGCGTGTCCAGCGCCAAGGTCCAACTCATCCCGGATGATGCGCGCGATTTTTCGGGCCATCTGCATCGCTGCGGGCGAAACGCCGGGCACGGGCTTGCCGTCCTGGTCGAGCACGAGCGCCATGTCGCCGATGGCGAAGATCTCGGGGTGACCAGGCAGGCTGAGGTCCGGCTTCACTTTCACGCGGCCAGCGTGGTCGAGTTCGGTCCGCAGCTTCTGTGTGAGCGGGCTGGCTGACACACCCGCAGACCAAATGATATTCTCCGCTTCGATGATCCGGCCGTTCTCCGGCTCAACGCGCCCTTGGGTGATGGTTTTGACTTTGGCGCCGACGCGGACTTCGACGCCGAGTTTTTCGAGTTGCCGCTGCGCGCTGGCGGAAAGCCCCGGCGACAGATGAGCCAGCACGCGCGGGCCGGCTTCGATCAATACCACGCGGGCCTGGGCAGGATCGATGCGCCGGAAATCCTTGCGCAACACCCTTCGCACGAGTTCCGCGAAGGCGCCGGCCAGTTCCACTCCGGTTGGCCCGCCGCCCACAACCACAATCGTCATGAGTCTGTCGCGCGTCGTTGGATCCGATTCGTTCTCCGCGTTTTCAAACGCCAGCAGGATGCGGCGGCGAATGCGCAGCGCGTCGTCGAGGGATTTCAGCCCGGGCGCGAACTGTTCCCATTCCGGGTGCCCGAAATAGCTCGTCACGCCGCCGAGCGCCAGCACGAGGTAGTCGTAGGCCAGCGTGTTTTTTTCGAGGAAGACTTTTTTCTCCGCGAGATTGAAATCCACCACGGTCTCGAGCAGCACCGTGACGCTGGGCCGGTCGGAGAGGATGGAGCGGACGGGCTGCGCGATTTCCGGCGCCGAGAGTCCGGCGGTGGCCACCTGATACAGCAGCGGTTGGAAGAGGTGATGATTTTGCCGATCCACCAGCGTGACGCGCGCCTGTGGGTGGTTGAAGGCCTGGCAAAAGGTCAATCCACCGAAGCCCGCCCCCAGAACCACGATGTGTTTGGTTTCCATGCCGCGCTAACCTTTAACGTCACGGCGAAAGAAACCATCAGTGACTCAGCAGTTTGCGCACTTCAAGGTCGGGATCGACCTCCGTGCGGCGCAGCAAGGTGTACGTGCTCGCGCGCGTGATTGTGTCGCCCACGATCATTTTCCTCAGCGGGCCGAGTATTTCGAGTTCGACGTAAGGGAGCGGATCGGGGTTGGTGTAAAGTTCAGCGCTGCACCCTTCATCAGGATATTTTCCAAACACTTTGCGCGGCGAGTCAATCCGCAGCACCGCCTCTTTTCCCACCCAAAACAACGCACCGGCGTCGGTGCCGATCTTGTGCGACGCTTTGGGATCACGCGTCAATGAAAGCAGTCCGTTTTCGATTTTCAAACCCGCCGGCAATTCGTCCGACTGCCGGTAATAGCCTTCGCGGAATCGCTCGAAGTCCGGCAGGCTGGCATAGGCGAGGATCGGGGCCTTCACCTGCGTGATCACCCAGACACCGACCACTTGCGGCCGGCCGGCGACTTTTTCGTAAGTGGTGGTGATGGTCATTACCGGCCGGTTGAGGTCCAGTTTCACTTCGCGCTGGGTGCGAATGCCATAGTGAGGGTCAACCGCAGAGGTTAACGTCACGACGAAACCGTCCACCTTCGCTTCGACCGGCGTCGAATCGAACGCGGTCGGAGGCGGCCAGGCGCGCGGAGTCATCTTCGGCCAATCGGACTGCGGGGCAGGCCAGGTTTTGTCGCCGCCGAAATTGCCCCATTCCTGCGATTCGGGGTTGGGCGCTTTGCCATCCATTTCACGGTTCTCCCACAACGGCCCGTCTTCTTCTCCGGCGAAACGGAATTGCATAACTCGCCCGATGGCCGGGACAATCACCGCCTCCACGGGGCCATTGCTGACCAGAATGGAATTCGTCCACCCGTGATAGTTCGTGCGGATAAGGAAGCCGACGGGCTCAAAAGCCTGCGCGGCGGCAGACGACGGCGGTTCGCTTCCCTGAACCGCCCCGGTGAACAACACCATGCCCATGACCGCGAGCAGGACTGGCGTTGAAGCTGACCGGATAGTTTTGATGGCCTGATTCATAACGTTCCCTTCGGTGATGACTGACTCAAGTTTGCTCCGGTGATTCCACTTAGCAACTCGAAAAAACCTCTTTTCCGCGCGCTGCTGATGCCCCAGTTCACCGGCACGCTCTGGTAGCCGGCGTCCCACCCTTCCCCGTTCTTGCGATAATCGCTGTCCGCGCTTCTGACCGACGCTTTGTATCGCACGCGCAAACGTTTATCGCTTTGACTGGTCCGGAGCTTTCTGGGATATTCGACAGACATATCCGCTTGCCGGAGCTTATTTCGAGGACGATTTATGAAAAGCCAACCGTTTTCCATCAGCCCTACCGGAGAGAAATTCGCCCTGCCCTCGCCCGGCCAATACCAGACAGAATTCGCCAAACTGAAGAAACTGGCGGACCGGCAACGAAAAGAGGGCCGGGAGATCGTTGTCGTCGTGGGGGTCGGTTTTGTCGGCGCCGTGATGGCCGCGGTGATCGCCGATGCCACCGATGCCAAGGGCCAGCCGTCCAAGTTCGTTATTGGCATGCAACGGCCCAGCACCCGCAGCTTTTGGAAAATTCCCTTGTTGAACCGCGGCGTTTCGCCCGTGAAGGCCGAGGACCCGGAAGTGCACCAGTTGATCGAGCGCTGTGTGAAACAGAAAAAGACCCTGGTCGCCACCTACACCGAAGAAGCCTTGAAACTCGCCGACGTCGTCGTGGTGGATGTGCAATGCGATTACCTGAAGGAATCTCTGGGCAACGTGCGGACCGGTGCGGCGGAGATGGCCGCGCTGGAAGCCTCGCTGGCCACCATTGCCGAGAACATCCCGCCCGAGGCGCTGGTGCTGATCGAGACCACGGTGGCTCCGGGGACGACGGAACAGGTGGCGTATCCAATCATGAAAAAGATGTTCGAACGGCGCGGGCTACAATCGGAGCCTCTGCTCGCGCACAGTTACGAGCGGGTGATGCCGGGCAAGAATTACGTCGCTTCCATTCGCGACCTCTGGCGCGTGTGCAGCGGTGTCAACAAGGCTGCCCGGAAGCGGGTCGCCCGGTTTCTCAACGAAGTGTTGAACACGAAGAAATACCCGCTCACCGTGCTGGAACGCCCCATCGAGTCCGAAACCGCGAAGATCATCGAGAACAGCTACCGCGCCACCATCCTGGCTTTTATGGACGAATGGTCGTTGTTTGCCGAACGCAACGGGGTGGACTTGAAGAAGGTCATCGACGCCATCAAAGTCCGGCCCACGCATTCGAATATGCTGTTCCCAGGTCCCGGCATCGGCGGCTATTGTCTGCCCAAGGACGGCGGCCTTGGCATGTGGGCTTACAAACACATTTTCGGATGGGAGGACGATATCTTTCGAATCACGCCGCTGGCCATCGACATCAATGACACCCGCGCGCTACACGCGCCGCAAATGGTCCGCGACGCCCTCCGCAACATGAGCAAACCGCTGGCGGCCGCCGACATTCTCCTGCTCGGCGCCGCGTATCGCGAAGACGTCGGTGACACGCGCTACAGCGGTTCCGAGGTCATGGTCCGCAAACTCACCGAGATGGGCGCCGAGGTCAAAGTGCACGATCCTTACCTCGATCACTGGTGGGAATTCGAAGCGCAAGACACCTATCCTCATCCGGCCTACAGCCTGTCGCGCTTCTTCCACCGGCAGGAAAGCTTGAACGACCTTCGCCTCGAGAAAGACATGTGGGCGGCGATGAAAGGGGCGGACGCCATCGTTCTGGCTGTGCGTCATGAGGCGTATCTGAAGCTCGATCCGGACAAGGTCTTCAAGAGCGTTGGCCGGCCCTTTGCGATGATCGATTGCTTCTGCATCCTTGATGACGACCGGATAAGACGTTATCTGGAGCTGGGCTGCGAAGTCAAAGGCATGGGACGCGGCCACATCAAGCGCATCAAAGACAGCCTCGACAAAGGAGAATAGACGGAACGAGACCGTTGCCAACGGCTCGCCCAATTTTTGTCGCATATGCGACAAAAATCGGTAGAGCGCGGACAGATCGTTTGAGGCCCGATTGGGATACCGACCACTCCACGCTCAGCGATACGGCTGATGCAACGCCACCTTGGGAGCAGGCTGTTTTGCCCGCAGCCGGATGTTCAAGCTCTCCACGCCGACGGAGAAGGCCATCGCGAAGTAGATGTAGCCTTTCGGGATTTCCTTGTGAAAACCTTCGGCCACAAGCGCGCAGCCGATAAGCAGCAGGAAACTCAAGGCGAGCATTTTCAGCGTCGGATGTTTTTGGATAAAACCGCTGATGCGTCCGGAGAAAATGAGCATGAACACCAACGCGATGATGACGGCGGCAACCATTACCCCGAGCTGGCGCGCCATGCCGACCGCCGTGATGACCGAGTCGAGCGAGAAAACGATGTCGAGCAGCAGGATTTGAATGACCACGCTGGCAAAATTGGGCGCCAGGCGGCTGGTGACGGCGCCGTCCTCGCCCTCAAGTTTTTCGTGAATCTCCCGCGTGCTTTTCCAGAGCAGAAACAACCCGCCGCAAAGCAGAATCAAATCCCGGCCGGAAACCGAATGCGGCTCCGGCAACAGCCCGAACGCCGGGATGTGAAACAATGGCGAGGTGAGTTTCACCATCCAGGCCAGGCCGCACAGGAGCAGAACTCGCGTGATGAGCGCCAGGCTCAGGCCGGTTTGCCGCGCTTTGGCCTGTTGTTCCGGCGGCAACTTTCCGGCGAGAATGGAAATGAAAACGATGTTGTCGATGCCCAGAATGATTTCGAGTACGGTGAGCGTCAGCAAGCTGACCCAGATTTCCGGATTGGTGAGCCAGTCCATGGCGCGAAATCATGGTGAAGCGCCTTCGGACTGCAAGGCAAACCGGACGATGGAAGGCATCCTCGTGCTTTGCTTGCCAGCTCGCCCGCAACCGTGGGGCGGCAAATCAGATCTGGACAATGTGGGCGCGCAGGCCCGTAAGCCACGGAGTGGCGGAAGAAGATAGCCCACGGCGTGAGCCGTGGGGAAACAGGCGCCATCACCAAAAGCTCCGTCAGGGGCGACAGAATTCCGGCCAAAGCGGATTGTGATTGTCTTTCGCCGCCTCGCGGCTCCAACTTCAAACAACCCAACCCACGGCTGAAGCCGTGGGCTACCTTCTATCGCTGCTCCGCAGGAGCCTCCTCACGTCGGCTACTACGGCTTTGGGCCTGGTGCGTTCCAATTTCGGAAGAGACTGTTTTACGTACAGACGAATT
>QHPA01000132.1 GCA_003218935.1 Verrucomicrobiota bacterium | reverse complement strand
ATTGTTGCCGGGAAAAATCTGCTGGTGCTGACGGAAGACGGCACGCTGCTGTTGCTGGCGGCGAACCCGGCCAAGTACACCGAACTGGGCCGCGCACAGGTCTGCGGCAACACCTGGAGCTTTCCGGCGTGCGCCGACGGCAGACTCTACGTTCGCGACGCTCGCCAGCTCGCCTGCTATAATTTGGCGGGCGCGAATTGAGAGTTGTGCGGTTTGATTTGTTTCAGATCAGACTTCGCGGGAAGCTTCCAAGAATCGCGCATCGGAGAGATTTCCCCAAAACAAAACTTCGCGCGTTGAACCCCTGAACCGTAGCCGCCGACGTGAGTCGGCGCTAACCTTTGCCTCGAAAGCAAACAAGTGCGCCGACTCACGTCGGCGGCTACAAGGTTCAAGGAGAGCCTCCAATCCCAAAAGAATGGAAGCGCATTGGGGCCATGAACGGTGGGGCGAGACTCCGTCGAGCCCTGATCTCCCCAACGACGGAAATTAGGGCTCGAGGCAGACGAACAAGAACACATAAACGAGAGAACATTGTGCTCAGCTCACCTGACCAACCGCGGTGTCGCGGTCCCTACTGCTGCCGGAGGCGATAGTAAAGCTGGCTCTGGTTGGTCAACGCCCCAACATCGACAACGGATTGACTCGTGAGATTGGTCGCCACCGGAGAATAAGGACCGGTAACCGTAGTGGCTCTTTCCAGTTGGACCGCATCGTATGCCTGCCACTGCAACCGCATATTGCCAGTTTGAGCGTCGGGCATGACCGACGTGAATCGGGGCGTCGGCGCAGCAGAAATGGTCAAAAAATACTGCTCCCAAGCGGTGCCGTTAGTTTGCGTGAGGACGACCGGACCAATCCGGGGCCAAGCACTCCGGACGTCCCGATAGTCATTCGTGAAGAAGCACAGCTTGTTAGTAGAGCTGTCGATTTGCACGGCGAGGGACATATCCCGGAGGAGGGCTTCTTTGCCCCCGACCTGATAGGTGCCCTCGCCAGAGAGGCGATATTGCACTCCATACCCTGCGGCGATAAAGGAAACGTCGGTCAGTTGATACCGGCTTACAAGCGGATCAGAAGAGTCCAATAACTTCAGCGTAAACGTGCCGCTCATCGCGGCCGGAGGACGAGGCGGTGGTGGGCCGCAATTCGGGCAACTAACATTCAAGTAGCTATCTTTTAACAGCGTGTAGCGGACTTCTGGAGGCGGAGGCGCGGTGACATGAATCGTACCGCTCTTGCTATCGGAACCGGCCGGCCCGCTGACCGTCAATGTAACCGTGTAATCCCCCGGATTGGTATAGGTGTGCAGCGGGTTCACCTCCGCGCTGTGCCCCGAACCGTCGCCGAAAATCCAATCCCGGCCGCTGAAGAACCCGCTGGACTGGTTGGTGAACTGAACGCTCAAGGGCGCAGTTCCTGAAGTCGGGTTGGCTGTGAAGTCCGCTCTAAACCACCACTGAGTACTAAACGGATGGATTAGCAGGTTCTTGCTGCTGCTGCCACCGGGCCCGCTGACCGTCAAGCTCACCGTGCGATCGCCCGGGATCTTATACGTGTGCGACGGGTTCTGTTCCGGACTGTGCGTCGAACCATCATCAAAGTTCCAATCCCAACTCGAGATGTTACCCGTGGACTGGTCCGTGAAGCGTACTGTTAACGGTACCCAGCCTCCTCTGGGGTTGGCATCGAAATTCGCCGTGGGTGGAGGCTCCTGTGCCAGTCCGCTTGTCGTGGTGACCGCCGCACTGGTCACGAGACATGCCATCAAGGCCAGGTTCCGCCGGTTCATTGCCCATCGCGAGTTGCTTCTCATAAGACGGGTCAAGGAGGTGTTCTCCGTTTTCCGGCGCACTTTTAATTGTTCTTTCGATGGCGTGTCCATACGGTCTTCACCGTATAAACCCACCCCTGACCCATGACAGTACCGTGACAAAGAAATTTCGATGTATGTCAGGTAGGGCGCGTCACTCCGTGCGCGCCGCAGACTCGAATCCGTTCCCCGAGCGGCGCGCACGGAGTGACGCGCCCTACCTAGCAAGCCTTGCCGCGGGCGGGAGCGTTGGGATGTAACGAAATCTCGATGTTGTCGTACTGGGAGGGGAGCAATCCGCGGGAGGGCCGACGTGTCGCCGTCCCTGAATCAGGGGCCGGCAGCATGCCGGCCCTCCCTTCAAACCTCGAACCCTGAACTTTGAACTTTGAACTTGCGCCAGCAAATGGTTAGCTGCCCGGGCAAATGAAAGTCCGCCCCGCGACGCACGACGATTTGCCCGGCATTCTGGAGATTTACAATGAGGCTGTGCGGAACACGACTGCCACCTACGATTACGAACCGCGCACGTTGCAACACCGCATCGCCTGGTTCGAAGACCATGTAAGGAACAACCTGCCTGTCTTCGTCGCAGTCAACGACGACCGGCGCGTCGCCGGCTGGAGCGCGTTGAATCGCTACCACGATCGCAAGGGGTATCAGTTCACGACAGAAAACTCCGTTTACGTGGCCGCGGACCAGCGGGGCCGGGGAATCGGCAGGCGGCTGATGAATCCCCTGATTGAAGCAGCGCGAGAGTGCGGGCTTCACGCGATTCTCGCAGGCATTGATGCCCAAAACGAGGCGAGCATCCGGCTGCACGCCTCCTTTGGTTTCGTCAAGGTCGCCCACTTCAAACAGGTCGGGTTCAAATTCGATCGCTGGCTCGACGTGGTTTACATGGAACTGCTGCTTTAAGTTGCAGTCGGCCACGCCGCGCTCGACAATGTCGGCGGCAAAGCATGAACAATCCAACTTTAGCAACGCGGCGTCACTGGCCTTTCCTTCCGCCAGTTTCGTCACGAAACTTTTCGGTCAATTTGATTTCAAAGCGCCCGTTCGCGGTGGCGATATCATCAAGATTTACAGCGAAGTGGCGAGCCGGGGCACGACTTCGTGCAAGATCCTCGTCTGGGCCGTGAACGCGCGGACTGGCGTGGAAGTCTTTCGCACTTTCGCCGTGATGGTCAACGCGCGCGATGGAAAGAAGGTTCCGTTGCAATGAAACGGTTGACCGTTTTTTTCACGGTGAGCGGCTGTCTGCTGCTCGGCTCGCTGCGGGCTCAGGCGGCAAATCGTTCCGGTCTGTTGCAGGAGGACTTTCCGTTTCAGGGCGCGTGCATCAGCGCGAAATTTCCCGGCCATAACGTCGCGATGAAAGGGCTCGCCATCCGTGTCGGCAACGACGCGAACGTGCTGTTCGACACCGAACTGCTGCGGATGGCGGCGGGTTGGACGGGCGGTTACATCACGACGAAGGGCGTCGCGCTCGATGGCGAACACGGTGTGCACCCTTCCATCGATGGCGAGCAGAAGTTCGGCGCCGCGCAATTGCCCGGCTGGGCGGACAACCGGGGCGAATTTGCGGACCCGCGTCCGGAACCGTTCGGTCCTCTGCCTGACGACTGGGCGCATTGGGACGGTCTTTACGTGAATGGGCCGAACGTCGTGCTCGCTTACACGGTTCACGGCACGAAGATTTACGAACAACCTTCCAGCGCGGCGAAGGACGGGCAAATCGCTTTCGTCCGAACCTTCAAGACAGAGAAAGTCAAGGAGGCGCTCTTAATGGCGGTTTGCGAAGCGGAGGGCGCGACGGGCAATGCCGAGAATAACGTCGCGCGCCTGACCACGCCGGACGGCAAGGTGACCGCCGTCGGCGGAGTTGATTTGCCGAAGGGAGCCGGGCTGGAAGTGCTCGGCAACCGCGTTCTGATGCGGCTGCCGCAAGGCGCGCCGGCAGCGACGTTCACGCTGGTGATCTGGAGCGGCAGCGCCGTGGACTTGCCGAAATTTGCCGGTTTTCTCAAACCTGCGGTGGTGGATTTCGCCAAAGGCGGTCCCGCGCACTGGCCGCGGGAAGTCGCGACCAAAGGCGTTTTGGAAACGAGCAGGACTCCCGACGGCGCTTATGTCACCGACAGCCTGACGCCGCCGATTGACAATCCGTGGAGACGCCGCGTGCGTTTTAGCGGGCTGGATTTCTTCTCCGACGGCAAACGCGCGGCGCTCTGCACCTGGGACGGCGACATCTGGATTGTTTCGGACATCGACGACAGGCTGGAGAATCTCAAATGGCGCCGCTTTGCTTCCGGGATGTATGAGACGCTCGGCCTGAAAATTGTGGACGATGTCATTTACACTTCCGGCCGCGACCAGCTCACGCGCTACTTCGATTTGAACAATGACGGCGAAGCCGATTACTACGAGAACTTCTGCAACCGTTACACTTCGACCGAAGGTTTCCACGAGTTCGTTTTTGACTTGCAGACCGACAAGGACGGCAATTTTTATTTTGCAAAAGCCGGTCCGGTGAATCCGGGCGGCGCCGGGTTTCAGCGAATCGCCGCGAACGCGGGGACGTTGATGAAGGTTTCCAAAGACGGCAAAAAACTGGAAGTCATCGCGACCGGATTTCGCGCGCCGAATGGTATCGGCGTCAGCCCGACGGGCCAGCTCACCACCGGCGACAACCAGGGGACGTGGGTGCCGACCGATCCATTGAACTGGATCAGGCCCGGCGGCTTCTACGGTGTTGTGGACACCGCGCATCGGGACCCGGTCCCGGAATTCAAGCCGCCATTGATGTGGTTTGCGTATCGCGAATACGACAACTCCACTGGCGGCCAGGTCTGGGTGACGACCGACCAGTGGGGCCCGTTCAAAGGCGAGTTGCTTGACACCTCCTACGGCAAGTGCGCGCTTTATCTCATCATGAAACAGGAAGTGGGCGACTTGATGCAGGGCGGCGCGGTGAAGTTCCCCGTGCGATTCAGTTCATCCGCGATGCGCCCCCGGTTCAATCCCAGGGATGGCCAGCTTTATGTCGCCGGATTGCAGGGTTGGCAGACCGAGGCGGCCAGGATCACCGGCCTGGACCGTGTCCGTTACACGGGCAAACCGGTTTATATGGCGCGCGACCTGAAAGTGGACAAGGCCGGCGTGCAGATCACTTTTACGCAGCCGCTCGACCCCAAGGAAGCGGTTGACCCGCAAAACTACAGCGGCAGACGCTGGAATAATCACCGGACCTCCTCCTATGGTTCGGATGACTACTCGGTTGCCGATGACAACAGGAAAGGCCGCGACCACCTCAACATCACCGGCGCCAGGCTGTCACCGGACGGCAAAACGGTCACGTTGAGCATTGAAGACTTGCGGCCAGCGATGGTGGAAATCATCAAGTTCAGTCTCAAAGCCAAAGACGGCACGCCCATCAACTCGGAGATTCAGCACACGATCAACGCAATTCCGTGAAATATGCCTGATACCTACACCTCTCGCGCGGGTATGCAGAACAAGGATCCGCGTTGAATCTCCGCCTTATTAACCGCCGTCACTATGCGCAAGCGCCTTTGTCAACCCCATCAAAAGGGCCTCAGGACAGCGTTCTTCCTCGCCGTCGCCGTTGCCTCGGTCGTTTTCAACCTGCCCACAGCTCACGCCGCCGACAAACCTGAACCCGGTCTGGTGGTCACCTTCGCCGCGCTCGCCGGCGACACAGTCAAAGCGACCGACGTAACCGTTCTGCCCAACGTCTGGCTTTATGTCCCGGTCGGGAAACCGCCGACGCCATTTCTGCCGGCGGGAAAATTTTCCGTGGAATGGGCCGGGTTCGTCTCGTCGGAAATTCGAGACAATTACACATTTCAGGCGGAACTGAACGGGACGCTGAAATTGGAAATCAACGGCGCCGCCGCGCTGGACGTGAGCGTCAAAGCAACGAACACCGCGCCGAGCAAACCTGTCCGGCTCAACAAAGGCACGAATGCATTCAGGCTTCACTACACCAGTCCGGCGGAAGGCGACGCGTTTGTTCGGTTGCTCTGGTCCTCCAGAGAATTCGGGCCGGAACCGGTCGCGCTCAACGCGTTGACGCACGACACCGTACCTGAATTGCAAAAGGCGGGTCAGCTCCGGTTCGGCCGCGCGCTGTTCGTTGAGTTTCGTTGCGCGAAGTGTCACGCCGGCCCTGCGCCCGACGCCGGAATTCCCGAATTGACCGTGGACGCGCCGGCCTTTGAAGGCCTCGGCTCGCGTCGTAATTACCATTGGATGGCGCGTTGGATTGCCGATCCCAAATCGATGCGTTCGACCGCGCGCATGCCAAAATTGGTGCATGGACCGAAAGCGAAAGATGACGCCGAAGCCATCGCTGCATTCCTGGCTTCGTTGAAGTCTGATCCAGCGCCGAAGGACGCGAAAGAGGCGGGCGCCGAACAAATTGAAGCCGGGCGGAAACTCTTTGAAACGCTGCACTGCATCGCCTGTCATAACACGCCCGGAACGACCGAGAACGATCCGCAGAAAGTCTCGTTCAATCACGTTCGAGAAAAATTCGCGCCCGGCGGTCTGGTGAAGTTCCTGCTCAAGCCCGAAGAAGATTACGCCTGGATTCAGATGCCGAATTTCAAGCTGACGGTGGACGAGGCCGCGCGGTTGGCCGCCTTCCTTGAATCCGCCGCTGATAAGCCGGAAGACGTTTCCGCGCCGACGGCCGTTGCGGTCGTCGAACGCGGCAAGAAGCTGGCGCAAACCACCGGCTGCTTGAACTGCCATACACTGAAGATTGAAAGCCAATTCAAAACGAAATCACTGGCCGATTTGACGCCGGACAAGTGGAGACAAGGATGCCTCGCTGAAAACGCTGACGGTCAAGCCAAAGCGCCGCAGTTCAATTTCGCTTCCTCCGAGCGCGAAGCGTTGCGAGCTTTCGCCGCCACCGACCGCGCTTCGCTTGCCCGTCACGTCCCCGCGGAATTCGCCGAGCGTCAGAGCCGCATTTTGCGGTGTGCTGAATGCCACGGCAAATTCGAGGGCTTTCCCCCGTTTGAAGCCATTGGCGGCAAGCTGAAGCCGGAGTGGATGAAGGCGTTCATCGGCGGCGAAGTGGCTTACAAACCGCGGCCGTGGATCGAGGCACGCATGCCCGCATTCTCAAGGTATGCCGAGGGTCTCGCGATCGGCCTGACTGAAGAAAATGGTCTTCCACCCCGGACACCTGCGGAGCCGTCAATCGACATGGAAGCGGTGAAGACTGGTCGCAAGCTTGTTTCCGCGAACGGCGGTTTTTTCTGCGCCTCCTGCCATGCGGTCGGGAGCATGGCCGCCATGCAGGTCTTTGAGAGCAACGGCATCAATCTCGCCTACACCGGCGCGCGTCTGCAAAAGGAACATTACCATCGCTGGGTGCGCAACCCATTGCGCCTCGATCCGGCATCCAAGATGCCGGTTTACTTCGACGCGGAAGGAAGGAGTCCGTTGACGGATTACTTCAACGGTGACGCAGAGAAGCAGATTGAAGCCATCTGGCAGTACATCCGGCTCGGAGACAAAATGCCGCCGCCGGTCGAGCCGCAGTGAGCGGGCGGAAGCGCCGGTTGGCGATGGGTTCGATCCGAAGCGGCGGTCCGGAGCGCGGCTGAGCCGCAGTACAATTGGACCTCAAGTGTCGCCTTCCGTTGCGAAGCCGCTGCGGGTGGCAGACCCGCGGTCCGCGATTTGCCGGCCGACACTTTCGGAATCATCCGCCTTGGCGAACGAACGCTTGACCGGTCTCCTTGGCGCCGGTTACAAATCTCGAAACACCCGGCCTATGCGAATCCAAACCAAGCTGATCCTTTCCCTGACGCTGGTATCGTTCCTGTCCTGCATTTCATTGAACGGCGCCGCCGCGAAGGCAGACTCCGAAGGTTGGCAGTTGTTGTTCGACGGCAAAACCTTTGACGGCTGGCGCGGTTACCGAATGAAAGAAATGCCGGCCAAAGGTTGGAAAGTCGAGGACCGTATTCTTAAGAAGATCGGCGGCGAACACGGCGGCGACATCATTACCGAGGAAACCTTTGACAACTTCGAGTTGAGCTGGGAATGGCGGATCAGTAAAGGCGGCAACAACGGCATCAAATACCTCGTCACCGAGGACCGGCCTTCCGCGCCCGGTCCCGAATATCAGATGATTGACGATGCGGCGAATGAGGACGGCAAGGTCGGTCCCAAGCATGCCACCGCGTCCTTTTACGACGTTCTGGCGCCGTCCCCGCACCAACCGCTCAAGCCCGCCGGTGAGTGGAACAGCTCTCGCGTGTTGATCCAGGGCAACCACGTCGAGCACTGGCTGAACGGAAAGAAAGTGCTGGAATATGAATTGAGCAGCGACTCTGTGAAAGCCGCCGTTGCCAAAAGTAAATTCAGGAATGCACCACACTTTGGCGAAAAGATCAAAGGACACATCATGCTGACCGATCACCAGGACGAGTGCTGGTTCCGCAATATCAGGATTCGTGAACTGCCCTCCAAATAGACCCCCGCCGGTGGGGCGAGAGTCCTCGCGAGCCCTGAGTTGTCTCCGTTACGTTTGGTGCCTTGCTGTCGTGATGGTCAATTCGGTATATGTGGGCGCCGCCGAATTCATCGGCGCAACTCCTCCACCGCAGCCACCCAAAGCATCTCCTCTGACGCCCGAAGCAGAACTCGCCACCTTCAGCGTCCCGCCTGGCTTCAAAGTTGAACTGGTCGCCGCCGAGCCGGACGGCGGCAAGTTCGTCGCGGTCGCGTTCGATCACGTGGGCCGGATGTGGACGATGACCGCGTTCGAATATCCGCTGGATGCCAACGAATCGTCAGCCGAAGCGAAGGCGCTCTTCGCGCGCGGCGGGCGTGACCGCGTGCTGGTGTTCGACACGCCCACCACACCGGGTCGCCAAAAGCCGCGCACGTTCGCGGAGGGCTTGGCGATTCCTCTCGGCCTGTTGCCCTACAAAAACGGCGCGTTCGTGCAGTATGACGGCGAGATTCGCTTTTACGAAGATACCGACGGCGACGGCCGCGCCGACAAATTCACGCCGGTGTTGACGGGTTTCGGCATCGAGGACTCGCACCTCTTTCCGCACCAGTTCACTCGCGCGCCGGACGGCTGGATTCTGATGGCACAAGGCGCGTTCAACTAC
>QHPA01000343.1 GCA_003218935.1 Verrucomicrobiota bacterium | reverse complement strand
CGAATCAGTCGCTCGTTCGGCGCGATATAGACGCAGTAAATTTTGTCGCCGGTGACGTAGCTCTGGACCCATTGGATTTGGGGGCCAAGCTTGTTCAAGACGCTGCAGGATTTCTGAGAGATGGCCTTCAACTCCGGCGCCGACAACTTCCCGGCGCCGGGGATCTCGCGTTCGATGAGGTATTTGGGCATAGGCGTAATTTGAGTTGAGTTTTGAGAAACGCGTCAGTTCCCGTATTTCACCTTCGTTACAAATCCCGCCTTGTTCGGATAGTTGAAATTCAATTCTCCAATCCTGGCGCGGCCTTCCTTGGCGGAAACCACGTGCGCCCACTTGAACAAAAAACCGCTCGCGTGCTCGACACGAATTGCCTCGGGATCGCCGCTGATCGGGTTTTTGATGGGCTCGAAGGCGAGCGAGACGTTGTCGCCCAGGCGCACACTGCTGTTCTTGTCTTTGATTTTGAAATCGAACGTGACGTATTGCGGATCGAGGAGCTTGGAAATGGTTTTGGCAATGATCTCGAAAGGCATTCCGCCTTCCTGGCCGGTCGCAATTTTCATCAGCGCTTCGCGCTGCTTTGGGTTGGCTTTTTGTTCGATGAAAAGAGCGAGCGTTCCGTTGCCCTCGTGCAGCGCGCCGGGCCAATGCGCGACGAAGCCAAGCGCCAGACCGTTCAATGACAGCTTGCCGTAACGGCCTCGATTGATCCGCCAGGCGCCCATCCCGTCGCAGAAGCCTTGCGTAGGACGCGCCTCGAATTCACAGGGACATCCATAGTCGCAGTTGCAGGCCTGCAGATAATCCGCTTCCAACGACCATTTCACTTTTTTGCCGTTGCTCATGTTCCGCTCCTTTCTTTCGACGGTTCAGGTGATGAAGGTTG